>NZ_JBFWVN010000017.1:0-54234 GCF_050246715.1 Methylocystis sp. | reverse complement strand
AGAATGACGACGCGCCATCGGTCGGCCCCTCCGATTCAGCCGACCGCCTATGAATCACGCAAAACCAATCTTGGGAATCTGGAGGGTTATGTGAGGATCAATACCTCAATTGATGACAGGCCCTAGTGCGGGACTGAACTTTTTCACAACGGCGACGATCAATGGCGAGGAGGGCGTCGTCCCTTGCAAGCCCGTCGCAACAGCGCGTTTTTGAAATCGGCCGCCAGTGGAAAAGATCTGGCGGATTGAGACTGTGCGCAACCGCTTTTCGAAAAGATCTGGCCGTGAGCAACCGGACAAAAGCACCGCGCCGTTTGGTGTATTTTACGCCTCTTCGGTACCCCGGCGGCAAAGGAAAGCTCGCCGCCTACGTCAAGGAAATTATTCGCGCAAACAGGCTGTTCGACGGCAAGTACGTCGAACCTTATGCTGGAGGCGCGGCTATTGCGCTTGAGCTGCTCCTGCAAGAGTATGTGGCCTCAGTCCACATCAATGACCTGAGCCAACCAGTCTATTCATTTTGGAAGGCGGTTCTGAACGAAACGGAAGAACTTTGTCGTCTTGTCAAGAACACTCAGCTCACGGTGGCCTCATGGGATCGTCAAAAGAGGATATTCGCGAATCCCCACGAGCACAGCTATATCGAACTTGGCTTCGCAGCGTTCTTCCTGAATCGTACGAATCGCTCTGGAATCCTGAACGGAGGTATGATCGGCGGTCGCGATCAAAGCGGCCGGTGGAAAATCGACGCGCGCTATAACGCCGACGAATTGATTTTCCGAATTCAATCCATCGCGGAGATGCGCCGGCGCATTAAGCTCACACGAAGCGACGCCCTTGCGCTTTTGCGATTCGGCTTGCCCCGTTGGGACAGTAAGACTCTAATTTATCTTGACCCTCCCTACTTTAAGCAAGGCCGAGAGTTATATTACGACTTCTATCGGCCGAAGGATCACGCGGACCTTGCGACGTTTGTTCGCGACAATATGGATGATAGGGCCTGGATTGTGTCTTACGACGATGTCGATCCCATCTCCGACCTCTATTCCGGCCTTAGACATGTCGTTTACAACGTCCGCTACACCGCGCAGGAGAATCGTGTCGGCAAGGAAGTGATGTTCTTTTCTCCAAAGCTGGAGATCCCCGGCCTCGTTGGCCCCATCAAACAAGTTCGCAGTGTAACGGAGGCCGCTTAGCTATGCCCACAAAACGTCCGAAGCTAGATGCTGCAACAGAAGAGATCGCGAGGCGGCTACTCTCGACGCCGCCCAAACGTCATGGAGATATGAAGGCCGCGCGGCCGGCCCGAAATAAGCAACGCGCTCCCAATGACTGCGCCTCTTCCTCCAAACCGCGAACCGCCTAAGGAACTGGTTAGTCATAATTTTCTCCGGCTCATCGGCCGATAGGCGTGATGCTTCCTCGCGGGCCATTGACGATGAGCGTCGCGTCTTCTCCATCGTCCATGCGGAGCGCGCCCAACTGCGTGCGCTGGGCTCGTCGGCAATAGGAGCCGGCCCGCTCGCCTTCGTGCTCACAGGCGGCAAGGTCGCCGATTGCATTGCCGGCGCAGAGATTCCGGCTGCTGTTTGAAAGACTTCAGGCGCATCGCAATTTGTTGCGATCCATTCGCGCCGAATTCCTCGCCGTTATAGGCGTCGCAGAAACCGTCAACTACTGGCTACGAGTCCCGACGTAGGTTTCACCGGCTTCCACGGACTTGTTGCGGTCGCCCTCTCCCCGCAGGGGGGGAGCGTGTCGGAAGGCGCCATGGCTTCGCGGATGCGATGGTAAAGAAACCATGTAGACTTATAAGTCACCCCAAGCGCCCGCTGCAGCTGAAGCGCGCTCATGCTTCTATCGCTGGCGGCCATCAAATGCATGGCCAGCAGCCATTTCGACAAGGGAATTTTGCTGCGCTCCATCACCGTTCCAACCGTAACGGTGAATTGACCATTGCATGCCGCGCAATAATACAAGCCAGGACGATGCGCGCTACCCTTCCCTTTGACTATGCGCTCGCGATCCAAATTGCCGCAATGGGGACAAATGGGACCGTCGGGCCAGCGAATGCGTTCGAGAATTTCGCGAGCGGCCTTGTCATCGTGAAAAGCAGGGTTTTGAAGGGCGCGGCTGGACATCACAATCGTTAAGGGCCTGCCTCCGTTGTAAAGTATATAACCGCCGAAAGAATAGACGCCAGCCGTTGCGTCATTAACGACATGGACCCGGGGGGTGGAGAGTCAACCTGACAAGCCTGTCGCCCTAGCTCTATTGTCCTTGTTTTCCAGGGCGCGCCCCAATCTTCGAGGTCGCCAAGAACGCCAGTTTCGAACGCCATAACGAATTTGCATCTAGCATTGTGTCATTCTCTAGCCATTTTTCTGGCTTGGCCGGAGCAGTTCGGGTCCGTAAGCTGGGGCTGCCTGCGATCGGAGACGGGAAGAAACTCGAAGGGCGGATGCTCGCCAGCCGCGCAATGAGAAGTATCCGAATGCGATAGCGGTGCAACGGGGAAGCCTTACACAGCAATGGCGGCAGCGGCGAAGCGCTTTGCTGTATCGGTTGTTACGGGAAATTCTGCACTTTCACAAAACAGTCGTGAAAACGAAAGAAGATCGTGTCGCTGTATATAGTGTAGCTAGAGAAAAATATCACGGTGTCGGGTATTTCGCCGGAATATTCAGGCCATTACAAGTGGATGGCTTGAGTTTTCGTCAGAAGCGGTCCGCCTATACAGGGATTTTGCCACCATGTTTGCGCAAAATAGAAGCTTAGTCTTGCTCGTAGACGACGATCAGGACATGCTCTGGGCGATGCGAAATATTTTGGTGGGAGCGGGATTTGACATAGCAGAAGCGCAAGCTGGAGAGCCAGGCCTTGAATTAGCCGCGCGCCAGACGCCGGATGCAGTCGTGTTGGATATGCGCATGTCCGGCATCGGCGGCGAGGAGGTTCTTCACCGTCTTTTAAAACGCGACAGAGATCTGCCGGTCGTCATCGCCACTGCCTATGGCGACATCGCGGGCGCGATTAGCGCCATTAAGGGCGGGGCCTTTGAATACGTCACCAAGCCTTTCTGCAATGAGCGTTTGGTGGATGCGGTAAGGCGGGCGGTTTCGCGGCGGCGATCGCTCCGCGCTGCTCCTGCTGCGAATTTGCGCGCCGCCGTCACCGCAGTCATGGGGAAAAGCGCTGCTATTCAGAAGCTCGTCGACGAGATTGAAGCTGTCGTCTTCTCGGGATATTCGGTCGTCATCCAGGGTGAGACAGGCAGCGGCAAAGAAGTTGTGGCGCGTAGCATGCATCAGCATGGCCAACGTGCAGCGAAACCTTTTGTCGTTGTCGATTGCGGCGCCATCGCCGAATCCCTCGTTAGCAGCGAATTCTTTGGACATGAAAAGGGAGCGTTCACTGGCGCTGTCGGACGACAGCGTGGTTGGTTCGAGGCGGCGGCCAATCAAGGAACAATTTTCCTCGATGAGATCGGCAATCTGGTTCCGAGCGGGCAAACCGCGCTTTTGCGAACGCTCGAGGAGCGCGTAATTCATCGCGTCGGCAGCAGGGAACCAATCAAAATCGATGTGCGCGTCCTCGCCGCCACCAACGATGATCTCAAGTGGCGCGCCAAGTCAGGCGGCTTTCGCGAGGATCTATATTTCCGTTTAGCCGAATACGTGATCACGGTTCCCCCGTTGCGCTCGCGGCCAGAAGACATCGCCTTTCTGGCTGGGCGCTTTCTTGCTCAGGCGCGCGAGTGCTTGGGCCGGCCGCCATTGGACATTGCTCCAGATGCGCTCGATGTGCTGCGCGAATATCGTTGGCCCGGCAACGTAAGGGAATTGCGCAACGTCATACGACGCGTGGCTCTCGTTTCATCGGACATAATCACCGCCGCGCAAGTCGTAGATGGCATCGGCGGCGATATGACGCCGGCGAAGGAACCTGAACGGTTTGATCGCGCCGCGACCTCCTTACGCGACCAGATTCGCCGCCAAGTTGACGCCGTCGAGCGGGACGCGGTTTTCGACGCGCTCGATCGGGCAAAAGGCAACAAGGCCGAGGCGGCGCGCTTGCTTGGCGTCGACTACAAGACATACCGCATGAAATTGAAGAAACTCGAAGGGGGAGCGCGAATTTCCGCCGATGAACAAGTTTAGTTCCCTTCCGCCGCGCGCTGGCAAAGATTCCACTTCGCCGACATCCATGGACGAGGAGGCCATCAGTCTTTTCGCTTTCGTCGACCCCGCAGAAATCGCCAAGCAGCAATTGACCGATCATGCCAAGGAGCAGCATTTGGCGTTGCACTGCGTTGGATCGATCGCTGCGATTGTTGGCGCTGTCCCGCTCGCTGATTTTTGCGGCCTCGAAGCCGAACGCAATTTGGGCGACGTCGCTTGGCTTACGCCACGCGTGCGACGCCACGCCGAGCTTTTGGAATGGGCGATGCAGTCATCGCCTGTATTTCCGGTTCCCTTCGGCACGCTTTATACGAGCCTCGACAGCTTGACGGCGTTCATGAAGGCGCATGAGTCGACAATCGTGGGATTCCTTCAGGCCGCAACTAACAAACAAGAATGGGAACTGCGCGCAGCGGTCCGGTTGGATAGCCCCGAGATTTTGGATCAATTGGCGCGCAAGGCCTGGCCAGAATGGGGAGAGCTTCCGAAAGGCTCGCGGTACATGCGGCTTTGCCGGGATAAAAGGCCGCTGTTGGATTTTGGTTGCGCCGAAGCGGCGGTTATCGCCGATAACTTGGTCGGCAAACTCGAGCCGCTGACGTCGGGCGTTCGCAAACGTCACGCGGCAGGAACCGAATTCGTCGCTCGTTACGCTCTTCTTGTCGTAAAGACCAACGTCGCCGCTCTTCGCCAGAGCTTGAATGAGGCGGCCGGCGGCCAAGGGGCCGAGTTTGTCACCTTTTCCTTGTCGGGGCCTTTGCCGCCATTCAGTTTTCGCCCTGACCTCAACAAGCCTCCAGGTTCTTGAAATAGGGGAAGGTAATTGTTGATTTCCCATGCTCTCCACACGCGTGTGAACGATCCAAAATGGCGGCAATGTTTCTCAACACGCTCGATTACGAGAGTTTTTTTTATGCCGTCATGGGTACGATCCCTTCGTCGATATTGATCGTCGACGAGGGTCTGGTCGTGCTCACGGTCAACCGCAATTTCCTGGAAAAGTCCCGCGGGACTTTGAAGTTGACAGTTGGTCGACGGCTGCACGAAATTTTTCCGGCCGCATTCCAGGACACTGCGCTCGACCAGCAAGTCCGCGAAGTCATTACTTCGGGTCTGACGCTCCGTCGACGCCGCTTGACCTATCGCGCCCCGGGCGTCTCTCTGCGAACGTATTCCTACAGCGTCTGTCCCTTGCAACTGCATGGGGGATCCCGTGGCGCTATCCTCGTTATGGATGATGTGACGGATCTGCTACAGCTTGGGAAGGAAGTGCGCCGAATGCAGCTGCATCTCGCAAGCATCGTCGAAAGCGCGGGAGACCTCATCATTTCCACTGATCCGGGCGGCGCGATTATGACCTGGAATACGGCCGCCGAAAAATCCACTGGCTATACCGAATTTGAGGTTTGCGGCTCCAAGCTTGCGGATCATATTGAAGAGCCTCAAAAGCACGAGGTCGAGTCCTGCTTTCAAGGAATTACCGAGATCGATGATCGCGGTTCGGTTGAATGGCTGATGCGATGCAAAAACGGAGAAGCGATACCCGTCTCCTGGCGTTTGTCGCGGATGACCGATCATACTGGCGAGGTCATTGGCGTTGTTGTTGTTGGACGAAGCCTCGTCGAGCAGCGCGCCATGGAAGCTCAGATCCGACAAGGTGAAAAGCTCGCCGCGCTTGGCATGGTTATCGGCGGAATCGCGCATGAGATGCGCAATCCTCTCGGCGTAAGTTCGGCGGCCGCCCAGCTGATGAGGGACAGAATAACGTCGCCAGCTCTGCTCGAAGAGTGCATCGGGAAGGTTATCGGCGGCATTGATCGCGCCTCTTTGGTTGTTGAGAGTTTGCTGCGCTTCGCGCGCCCGCAGCCCATCACCGAAACAACCATGGTCAACGTCGTAAGCATGCTGAAGAACGCGCTTATGTTTGCTGCTGGCGAGGCTCCTCCCGGCACGCGCTATGGGTGGCGCCTGCCGTCCGAGACGGACGGCATATTTGCCGAGGGAGTTCAGAACCTTCTCGAACTCGTCTTTATCAACCTTATGCTCAACGCCTTCCAGGCAATGCCGAACGGCGGGGTCCTGACGATCGCCGTGCAACGTCACGGCGGGGAAGTTGTAATTGAACTTGGCGACACGGGACCAGGCATTCCCGAGGCTCACCTCACAAAAATTTTCGATCCATTTTTTACGACGCGTTATGACAGCCGGCGATCTGGACTCGGTCTTTGGGTGTCGCATTCAATTGTTCGGCAGCACGGCGGCGCCATCACCGTTCGCACCACTTTGGGCGTTGGAACAACTTTCATCGTACGAATTCCTGCTGCGAGGGACTCGGAGCAGGTTTCGTGAGTTTGGAGGCTTTCCGAATTGACCGAGTTTCAGAATCGCAGGCTGCCGGACATGGCCCTTGTCGTCGATGACGATCAGGACATGTGCTGGGTTCTTGAGACCGCCCTAGCCTGCGTCGGCTGCGCCGCAACGACAGTCAGCACCGCCCAAGACGCTCTCAATCTGATTGCCATCCGTCTTTTTCCGATAGCATTTGTCGATGCCCGTTTGCCCGATATGGACGGCCTGGGTTTAAGCGCAGAATTGCGCGACGCGCAGCCGGGCATGCGGATAATCATGATTTCGGGATATTTTCTGTCGGACGACAAAGAAATTTCGGACGCTATGCGCGCGTCCAAGATCGATGGATTTCTCGCCAAGCCTTTTCAAATCGAGTCGGTATTTGCGGCGGCGGCAAACGGTAAATGCCGCCCTTGAACCCGGGCGGACGCGCCCGTCTCCGATGGTCCGCTTACACCCGGCCGCCGCGCTTGGTTTCGTAAGTTCATGAAATTTAATAGAGAGATCCGCCCTTGCCACGAGACGCGCAACTGGCGCCGGCGTTGCAATTCTTATTTCGACCGAAGGGGCGTTCAGCCTGCTTCGGTATCTCCGCGAATTGGTCATAGCCATTATTCAGGAGGAACTTCATGGCACGCGTTCAAAAGTCTACCGACTCCTCGAGCCTTGGCGAGGTCGTCGATCGGATCCTCGACAAGGGAATCGTGATCGATGCATGGGTCAAAGTTTCGCTCGTCGGAATCGAACTCATCACCGTCGAAGCTCGCGTTGTGGTGGCCTCTGTCGAGACCTACTTGAAATACGCTGAAGCCGTCGGCCTTACGGCGTCTGCGGCCGCGCCTGCTTAAGTCAGTCCGTACTCGCCGGGTGAACGAATTCACGATGATTCGCTCACTCGGCGCTCGGCTTCGAAGGGAGATTGATCATGGCGAAAGTATCAGAAGGCATTGCGCGTGTGGCGTCGGGAATCGCAACGAGCCGGCGGCAGCGGGGAGAGCTCGCGACGCAGATCAAAAGCGCGACGAAATATCGCCGCAAGGAAATCCACTCGCTTCTTCAGAACTTGAAGGCGACTCGGGAAAGAACGGGCCGAGACATGATGGCCCAGCTGAGAAAGGCGACGATGACTCGGCGCAGCGAGGTTCGCTCGGTGCTGAACGGCTTAAGGTCGGCGCGCGGCAGGGAGAACCGCGCATACCATGACAAGGCCGAAGCATTCATGCGCGACCTGACAAATGGCGTTGCGGTCCTTCGCGCCAAATTCGCAAAGGACGACCGCGATCGCGCCGCCAATCTGCGCCAAATGTTCGCCGAACAAGCACAAGACCGGAGTGAGGCGGCAAACATCTGGCGCGGAAAAGTTAACCCACGCCATCCTAGCGGCGGAGCGAGCCGCAATAGCTCGGCATCGCCAGTTCGCGCCGCGCCGCCTGGCGAATCCAAGCATGAAGCCGCATCGTCGAAGTCGTAAGAGGCTTCTGGCCGCAATCCCCTTGGAGCGGTTGGGCGTCATGGATCGAGCGAGCGTTAAGGAAAGGGTTTGAAATGAGTGCTGTCGCATTTGCTGGTCGCGGACAATCTGCGGGCGATTTCTCGCACGGGGGCGGCTCGATCGCGCTCGGACCGAGCGACGCCTTTGTGAGCTCGCCGGCCGTTCAGGAAATTGCGGAACGGGCTCTGGCGTATCTTGAGGCCGGATATGCCATCCATTTCTCGGGGCCCCCAGGTACGGGGAAAACGACGCTGGCTTTTCACGTCGCCGCTCAACTGGGGAGCCCTACCATTCTCATCCACGGGGATCATGAGTTTGGCAGTTCCGACCTGATTGGCCGAGAGAGCGGTTACCGAAGGTCGCGAGTGGTCGATAATTACATCTCATCCGTCGTAAAGCTTGAGGAAGAAGGCCGCGCGCTCTGGATGGATAACCGCATAACCACCGCCTGCCGGCTTGGGCATTCCATCATTTATGACGAATTCAATCGAAGCAAGCCCGAGGCTAACAACCCATTTCTGAGCATCTTGTCTGAGGGCGTCCTGAATGTTCCCAGGCTGCACGGCCGCGGCGAGGGGTACATCAGAGTGCATCCAAACTTCCGCGCCATCTTTACCTCCAACCCAGCGGAATACGCAGGCGTCTATCGCGCCCAGGATGCGTTGCTCGATCGCATGATCACTCTTTATCTCGGCCATTACGACCGCGATACGGAGATCGCCATCGCGGCCAGCAAAGCGGGCATCGAACATGAACGCGCCGCCCGCGTGGTCGATTTCGTCAGGCTGTGCCGCCAAAAGGGCCCTGATCCGCATTACCCAACCTTGCGAGCCTCGATCGCGATTGCGCGCGTGCTGGCCGCGCGCGGCGGTGAAGCAAGTCTCCGCAATCCGGTTTTCCAGTGGGCCTGCAAGGACATCCTCGGCCGGGCGTCGCAAAGCGGTGCGAAGGAAGCAGAGTTATCATCTACGGCATCGACGATCTATTGCGCCGCTTCGAGTTCGGCGAACTTGAAGAAAGGGTGCAGACGCAGCCTGATCTGCGTTGTGGGAAATCAGCCGTCTCTCCAATTTGAAACAGGCGCTCAGCATGGCCACCCATCGACGACCTACCCGGGGTTTGAGTGATTTGCGGACTTTGACCGGACGCTCGGATAAGCGCATTCCCGCGCACAAGGCTTATCTGCGCATTAGCTTTCTCGAGCTTGAACGGGCTCGGCACTTGATGGAGATGCGCGCCGCTTGCGATCGCACCGACATCATGCGGGCGAGATTTCGCGAAATCGACGCTGAAATCGCGGATATTTTAGCGAAGCTGAGCGGCGCGGCGCCGCGGGCGCGGCCAGTCGAAGCGCCGCGTATGTCGCCTGTGGCGCATCGACAAACAAAAGAGCATTTTCGTATCGCCTACTGAAGCGCGGTTCGCGGTTCAGGCGGAAATCTAGGACGCCAAAGCGGCTGCGGAAACGAAATCGTCGCTTCGATTGGCTACAGTAATTTCTGTTCGCAATTGTGCCCGAAGGCGTGCAGCAGCCGATTCGCGAAAATGTGGGAGTAGAAATGTCGCCGAAGACCCAACAGGAAAGATCCGGTCAGCAGAGCCGGAGCGCGACGCCCAGTGACGCGCCGCCGCCAAAGAGGGAGCCTGCGCCATCCACGCCGGCTGTAAGCAAGCCAACCACGCCGGCGGTAAGCAAATTGTCGGCGGCTCGAGCCGCCGTGCGGGAGTTTCTCACTGCGGAACTTGGAGCGCACGAGGTTCGAATAACGAAGATTGCGCCTCTGGTTCATGGGAAGGGAGGATGGAGCGCGGAGGCGGAGATTCTCGTGCCGGACCTCGAGGTCAAGATGCTTGGCTTGCCGCTGACGCAGGAGATCTTCGAACGTGAGCGCTACAACATCGAACTCGACGTGGATTTCGCCGTGCATTCGTATGGGCCTGTCGAAGAAGAAGACTGAGCATTGCCCACCAGAGCGAAGAGTAATCGCACGTCCCTGTCTGTTACTTGTTCCGTAACCTGACTGAACCCTCAGATTGGCGGTTCGAGGGGTGGTCGCCTGGGGCGGTGAGACGCAGCGTCAGCGCGGGAGTTCCTTTCATGGGTCTTTATGTTTATGCAGTGGCGAGTTCCGATGCAGGCGAAGCGCCGCCGCTGCAAGGGATTCTCGATCGGCCCACTTTTCGGATTGACGCTGGTCCGGTAAGCGCATTCGTGAGCGAATGTCCGTTGAAGACGCTATGGGCCGAGCGCAAGCATCTCGCTGCGGCGCATCGTGTGCTGTCCACGCTCTCCGCGAAATTTGATCTTCTCCCGATGGCGTTTGGCACGATCACAAAATCGGAGAGCGACCTTCGACAATTTCTGGAAGGACGGCGCGATCTGTTGACCGAGCAGTTGCAACGCGTGTCCGGCGCAGTAGAAATGGCTGTGCGACTAAGCTTCGAGACAGACGATCCGCTCGCCTATCTGGTCGCCCGAACGCCTGAGCTGCAAGATGCCCGGAACCGCACGTTCTCCGGCCGCCGTCCCCCGTCTCATGAAGCGAAGATTCGACTCGGTCAGCTGGTGGACGAAACGCTTCGACGTTATCGCGAAACGCATGCCGCGCGGGTAATGTCGATGCTCGACGCTTCCTGCATCGAACTCATCTCCCTCCCTGTGAGAGGCGAGCGCGAAATCGCGAATATCGCGGCGCTGGTATTGCGGGCGAGCGTCGACGATTTTGAGGCGGCAGTGCACGCCTCGGCGAGGCAGCTCGACGAAGATGTCGCCTTTAACATTGGCGGTCCGTGGCCGCCGCACAATTTCGTACAGTTGGAGCCGCGCAAAGAGTAGGTCGGAGCATGCGTTGTTCCGTCTCGGAGAACAAAGCCATGTTCATCATCGACGATGTCGTGAAAATCGTGGCGAAAGGCGTCGCCGTTATCATCGACAAGATACTCGCTGTCAGATCATCCAGCAACGTGCGAAGGGCGCATATGGATAAGCCAACACGGACCCCTTCACCTCGAAGAGGACGAGACCATGTTTCTCATTGATGATCTATTGGCTGCGCCCGCGCGCGGTTTGCTGTTTGTGCTGCAAAAGATCGACGAGGTAGTGCAGCAGGAGATCGAGGCGGAGGAGCGCGCCATCATGACCGATCTGTCGGCGCTTCACCGCGCCCTCGAGGTCGGCGCAATCACGGAAGCGGAATTCGACCTGCGCGAGAAAAAACTGCTGACTCGGCTCGAGAGCTTGCGCGGGAAGGGAAAAGACGATGCCGGCGTCTGAGGTTCCGACAGCCGACAGGCCGCAGTTTATTCACGACCAATTGTCATTGGCTGACGCGCTCGATCGAATCTTGCACCGCGGCGTGACGGCGCAGGGCAACTTTACCATCGGGCTCGCGGATGTCGACCTGTTGTTCCTCGACGTGCGGCTGCTGTTGGGAGCAATCGACACAATCTGGCCAGAGGGCGCGCCCACGACGCCGCTTATTCGACCTCCCACGCCTTCGCAGTCTCCGGCGTCATCTCCATTTGCGGCGACGCCGAGCGCGCCACAAGAGCCGCGCGCGTCAGATTTGATTCGCATGGAGACGGAGGCGCGGCCGTCGTTAGCGTTGGACCATAATCCTCGCGGGTCCGGCTCGTCGACGGCGCAGGGCCTCATTCGGCTCGTGCTCACCCTCGTGAAGCTTCTTCACGACGTGCTCGAACGTCAGGCCGTGCGTCGGATGGAAGCCGGGCGCCTAACTGACGCTCAGATCGAGAATCTTGGAACGGCGCTTTTTGCACAAGCGGAAGAAATATCGCGCCTGCAGCTCCATTTCGGATTCTCGGACAAAGACATCTCATTAGAGCTTGGCGTCCCCGAAGGGGCGCTTTGAAAGGCGCCGTCATGCCCGCAATACAACAGCCTGTCACACATTCCATTCAGAGCACCAACCTCGCCGATCTGCTCGAACGCATTCTGGATAAAGGGGTGGTGGTCGCGGGCGACATATCGATCAAGCTCGTCGAAGTCGAGCTATTGACCATCCAATTGCGGCTCGTGGTCTGTTCCGTCGACAAGGCGCGCGAACTTGGTCTTGATTGGTGGAACCACGCCGGTGGCCGGCAGAGTCTGCCCATACCGGAGAGCGATCCCAAGCTTGGCGCGATGGAGCAGCGACTGGAGCGGCTTGAGGAAGCGCTCGGAGCTGTCGTGGCGGCGCCGAGGAAACGAAGGAGCGCGGCACATGACTAAGAGGGACTGGAGCGACAAAGAGAAAGAAGATGTCACGGGCGCCGCAGGATTGGCCAAGATCGCGCGAGGGCTTTCGGAACTGTTCAACACGCTGGCCGATTTCGACAAGCTTCCGCGCCGCGGCCGTCACGAAAAGGACGGCAGAGTGATGGAATATTCATTCGGCGTCCGCCCGCTTCGGGAAGCGGCCGGCGAGGAAGAAGAGGCCGCCGAAGAAGAGGCTCCGCGGCCCGAGGCGTCGCATCGACGCGCCGCGAAGCGAACGTCGATCGAGGTGCTCGAACCGGTCACGGATATGTTCGACGAGCCGAGCGAACTCGTCTTTCTTTTTGAACTGCCAGGTGTGGAACGTGAGGATATCCGCTGTATTCTCGACGGCGATATCCTTCTTCTCGAAGCAAAGACCGGCGACAGGCTTTATCGCAAGGAGATGCTCGTCGAAGAGAAGCTCGCTCCCGGCGCGCCTCAACTGAATTTGCGAAATGGCGTTCTTGAGGCGCGGCTAAGTAAGCAGCCCCGATGAACGGGCAGTTGGGAAAGGAGCGCGGCGCGACATGGCGCGATTGATTTATGTGCCAGTCCTTCATAGCACCGCGGAAATGGGCTCCGCTGCGTCTGCATACAAAGCGGCCTTCATCGCCCGTTACGGTGAAGCCCGGTGGGCATCGCGTACGGCCGAATTTGACGCCATTTGGGGCGCGGTCGCTGATGCGATTCAGGCGTTGGAGCTTAATTTCACCCACGTCAAATTGTATCAGGATAGCTTGCCTGTTTGTGGTCGCGAGAGCGAACTCGTTAGCAGCCTCGCGGCCGTGGGCAGCCAAAATCATCAGCTCCTGGAAAGCCTTATGCATCGCGGCGCTACTCTTGTTGGAACGGAGTCGCCGACGCTGCTTCTTGACGAATACAAGCTTATGCAATCGCAAGACCGGACTGATGCTAAAGCCGCCGCGCTTCTGGAGGCGCGCGATCGATTCATCGCCAAACAGATCGACTCGACGCTCGGCGATGGCGACGTGGGAATCCTGTTTATGGGCGCCCTGCACAAGGTCGCGCAATTTCTGCCCGAACGCATCAAAGCCGAATACCTCACGATCCAAACGAATAGCTCGCGATCGAAAACTGACGCCGGGGGCGTCGAGTGCAAATAAGAACTGTGGGCGCTGAGACCTATGGTTGAGGGAACAAAAGAAAACGATGAAGACTTGCGCCTCACCGTGATCGAGGCAAGGCGCGACGACGTGGGACGCGGCATCGCCCGGCTCGACCCAGAAACTTTGCGGGAGATCGGCGCGGGTCCCGGTGATGTGCTGGAAATCCAAGGCCGCGCGAAGACCGTCGCCAAGGCCATGCCGACGTTCAAGGAGCATAGGGGACAGCAGGTCATCCAGCTGGATGGCGTGGCCCGCACGAACGCGGGCGTGGCGCTTGGCCGCATGGCTGTACTTCGAAAGGTCGCTCACGCTGTCGCCCGTCGTGTGGTGGTGTCCCCATTGGGTGCCGGCGCGCTGCATAAGGATGAAATCGAGCACATGGCGCGCCGTCTCGATGGATTGGCCGTGAGAACCGGCGACCGCGTGCGAATAGCCTTGTTTGGAGGAAACCATCGGGATTTCCATGTGGGGCAGACGGAGCCAGACGGTCCCGTCATCATTCATCCCGATACGCTGCTCTCGCTTGAGCGCTCTCGCGCGGTTTCGTCTAATCAGCCGGCGCCGTCCGGGGCCGAGGACATCGTCACCTATGACGATCTTGGCGGAATGGAGCGTGAAGTCGCGAGAATTCGCGAAATGGTTGAGCTTCCGCTCACCCATCCAGAGATATTCGAGCGCCTTGGCATTACGCCGCCAAAAGGGGTTCTATTACACGGGCTTCCTGGCTGCGGTAAGACGCTTCTCGGGCGCGCAGTCGCGCATGAATCGCATGCCGCGTTTATCTATGTCAGCGGACCGGAGATCATTCAGAAGTTTTATGGCGAGAGCGAAGCCCGGCTGCGCAAAATTTTCGAGGATGCGCAGCGCAATGCGCCTTGCATCATCTTCTTTGATGAGATCGACTCGCTTGCGCCCAAGCGCGAGCGCGTTGAAGGCGAGGTGGAGAAACGCGTCGTCGCGCAGCTTCTCGCTCTCATGGACGGGCTGAAAAGTCGGGGCGATGTGATCGTTATGGCGGCGACAAACCGTCCAGACAGTCTTGATCCCGCCTTGCGCCGCCCAGGTCGATTCGATCGCGAGATCGCCATTGGCGTTCCTAATGAACATGCCCGCCGCGAAATTCTCGAAATTTACGCGCGCGGCATGCCGCTCGCGAGCGATGTTGATCTGTCCGCGCTGGCGGCGACGACGCATGGATTCACCGGAGCCGACCTGAGCGCGCTTTGCCGCGAAGCGGCGATGGCGGCGCTGCGCCGCCAGCTTCCCGAGCTGTCGCCTGAATCCGGGCCCATTCCTTTTGACGCCCTGATGGCTCTTGAGGTCAACATGGACGATTTCAAAGAGGCGCTAAGCGAGGTGGCGCCTTCGGCGCTGCGCGAGGTTGCGATTGAATCGCCCAACGTGCGCTGGGAAGACGTGGGCGGGCTCGAGCCGATCAAGGAGGCGTTGACCGAGGCCATCGTCTGGCCGCTGGCGCAGCCGCGTCTTTTCGAAGAGATGGGGCTGCAGCCGCCGCGCGGCATCCTCCTTTACGGCCCCCCTGGCAATGGCAAGACGCTTATTGCGAAGGCCTTGGCGTCTCAAAGCAACTTGAATTTCATTTCGGTCAAGGGGCCCGAACTTCTATCGAAATACGTTGGCGAATCTGAACATGGCGTGCGTGAGCTCTTTGCGCGGGCGCGCCATGCCGCGCCCTGTATCGTTTTCCTGGATGAGGTCGACGCCTTGGCTCCGAAACGCGGTTTCGACGGCCGCTCGCCAGTGACGGATCGCGTGGTCAGCCAGCTGCTCACCGAACTTGATGGCGTCGAAACGCTAAGGGACGTATGGGTTATCGCTGCAACGAACCGTCTAGACATGATCGACGAGGCCCTTCTCCGCCCCGGCCGGCTCGACTTTCACCTCGAAGTGACGCGACCAGACCGTAATGCGCGCGCCGCAATTTTGGCGGTGCATCTGCGTGGGAAACCCGTCGATGAAAGAGTCGATCGAGAGGCGCTCGCTGATTTAACGGAAGGCTTGTCAGCGGCGGAAGTGCGCTTCGTTTGCGATCGCGCCGCGACGAACGCAATCCGCCGTGTCCTTCCCGAGCCGGGCGCTGTCGCAAGCGACATCGGTCCGGTGCGCATCGAGCAGCGGGATTTCGACGAGGCGCTCGCCGCGCAAATTGGGGCGTCGAAAAACGCGGCCCCGTCTCACGCGGCGTTGTTTTAAATCCGTAGGGCCGCAAGCCTGCGCCGGTTCGACTCCGGCCGCCCGCGCCGCTTGTCGCGTAACGCAGTTTGCGTCTGGCGGCCATTTTCTTGGCCAACGCAGACCGGTTGCGCCTTGGCGCGCTGCGGCAGGCGATTTGCGCGCTTTTTTCGCGACAAGATTTCAGCGCAGGCGCGCCCCGCCGATTTTCATATTGCGCGCCGTGATGCATTCAGCGCCGGTGGATAGACAAGCGCCGCCGAAAGCCATTACCTTAAGCTTGACAGAGCTGCTCTTATCGTCGGGAGTCGATTTCAGCGCTTCCGAATTTTCAATTTTGATGAAGGAAGAGATGAAATGAAAAAGGACGTATCCCTGTTTTCACGATCGCTGCATCGGCTGGCCGCGGTCTTGGGGACGATGATCTGCTTTATGCCCTTCGGCTACGCGCAGAATTTCAACGCCCCAGTGAAGTTCGTCAACACGGTCGGCCAGCCCATATATGTCGGAATCTATGGCCCGACCGGCGCGAGTCTTCTGGCGGGAGCGACGTTCTCAGGCGGTTGTACAGTTGGCGGAAATGGGAGTTACTTAGTCGTTCCCAAAGACACGCTAGCTTGTCGGGGCTCGTTGAGCTGGCCTGCTGCGCAAAACAAAATTTGTGCTGACGTCGCGCCTGTGACCGGTTGCACGCCTGCTTCCCTACGGCCGATGACGATTATTGAAGTATCCGGCACAAGCACTGGCCTGGGCTACGATATTAGCGTGATCCCGAGGCGCGTGGACGCGAATGGCGTCGCCTGCAACGACGCTCAATGGCTCCCAAACTGTCCTTACTACGACAACTCAAACACACAGCCCGTAAGCGGCGTCACCTATAATGTGGCCCAGTTGAATCCCAATCAGGTGATTCCTGCGAACCAAAAGAATTTGATTTCATCGCCTCCTGGCTACTGCGCGAGCCAAGGCCCAGCGAACTACAATTTTGGAGTTAAAATCGCCTGCAGTGCGGGCCATGCCGCCTTCATCTGCGCAGGAACTCCCACATTGGGGAATGCAAAATATCCAAGCAATTGTGGTTACAGCACACTGGCGCCCACTCTCAATAACTGCAAAGGCAATCTGGGGACCGGCTGCTATCAGGCGTTTTTCAGCCCCATGAGCAACGGCGGCGCTAATCCGACAAAAACACAAACTGGCGGAGGGTTGTATTACTGTGGCTATCCCTCCGGCACGATTCAGCCATACGATCAGTGCGCGAGCCTTAGCGATCTGCTTACAATAATCTTCGCTTCGCCGAAATGAGGCGTGGGCGACCGCTGGATCTCAAATTTCAGCGCGAACGCGCCATCGCAGGGTTGTCCTTGGTCCGCAACTTGCTACCGCCGGTCAGGGGCTAATTTTGTGAAGGCGACGTGATGGCGTTCACGACAATCTGTAACACCGGCGCGGTGAGCGAAGGGGGCATGGGCCTCTTTCACGCCGGCAAAAAGAGCGTGCTGCTGGTCTGGCCGACGGGCGGCGAGCTCAAGGCCTATCGCGGGCGTTGTCCGCATGCCGACATGCCGTTGAGCGACGCCACTTTCAATGGGCAGACCGTCACCTGTCCGCACCATCAATGGGGGTTCGACAGCGCGAGCGGCAAATGCGTGACGCATCTCGTCCGCAATGCGCTCCACCCCTATGAAATACGCGTCGAGGGCGACGAGATACAGGTCGATGTCGGAGTGATCAAGCCGGCGCGCGCCGGCGCAAGCGCGCCGAGCAACCAGAGTTAAGTATCGAGCGCTCCTGCTCACGTCGACGCGCCACCCTTGAGTGCGCGCGGCGGCATCAGCCGTCCATGCTCTTCAGCACCGTTTCGATCGGCTCCGAACCGACCGTCAGTCCGCCGTTGAATGGATTGTCGAGCGCGGCGATGAGAAACACCACCGAGCCCATAAACAGCCCCACAGCGCTGCTGAGGATCAGATGGACGTGGATCTCCATGTCGAAGAGCCACATCAGGCCGATCAATATTGCGCCGCCGAGACAAACCACCCACCACAGCTCATTGGGAATGCCGTTCTCGCCCGCGGCGATGATATAGCGGCGATGTTCGACCAGCGTGTTCAATCGCGTGAACGTCTCCGTCTGAATCATCTCTTCGCTCTTGAGCTTCGGCTGAAAATTCATGATCAGCGCGAACAGCGCGTCCAAGCCCGGCGACGCCGAATGAGGATTCTGGACCACGTCGGGCGGCGGGTGGACGGCGTCGATCGCCTCATGCGCATAGGCGCGCAGCTTATCCTGCAGCTCGTCGCGAATCGGCGGCGGAAGCCCGCCGAAATCCTTATGCAACGTCGCGATCGCCGACGCCTCCTTGGAAACGATGTCCTGGACGGCGGAGAAATCCTGATACGCCTCGACCGCCAGCAAGCCCAGCAAAATGCCGTAGAGCGCGGCGAACGCCGCCAGCGTCAGTCCGATCATTTCATTGGCGTTGCGACGCCCATGTATCCATGAGTGGATGAGCCGCTGAAAAAGGAAAACGCCCAACCAGGTGAGAGCCAGGGCGCTCAGGCAAAACAGCGCTGCCATTTGCGCGACGGACAGATGCTTGAACAATTCCGGCAACGGCGCCTCCCTTTTTTGGCGGCATTAGGGGGCGGCTGCGTCAAATTGTCAAAGGCGTTAACGGCTGAACAGCCATAAAAGCAGACTGATGACGACGCTCAACACGAGCGACGTCGCGAGCGGAAAGTAGAATCGGAAATTGCCTCGTTCGACGACAATGTCGCCTGGCAGACGTCCAAGGCCAAATCGCTCGCCGACCGTCCACAAAACGCCGAGGCCGATCAGGACGAGCCCCGCGACGATGAGAAACCTGCCCATGGCGTACCTCTTTTCGGTTTCGACGCCGGCGTTCTAGACATTGGCGTCTCACGCTTTTTTAGCAATATCGCTGGCCGCGCCGCCGGCCGGCGGGCATGACGGCTTCTGGTGACATATTGTCGCGAAGCCGTCATTCTCAGAGCGATCCGCTTGACCGGCCGGCCTGTCGAACGCTAGCTGCCGGCGAAGGGTTCGATCAAATCCACTCGGTTCCGCCTGCGGTGAACCGACGCAATCGAACCAGCGGCGCATGGCGCGCCTCTTGCGGGAGTCTGTTGGAGACGCAGGCGGCGCGACGCTTCGCAAGCAACCGTCTCATTCGAATGTCGCTTCTGATGCGAACGCCGGCGCGCAGCGGTTGCGTGCGACTATGAGGTTTTTTGATGAGGCCTGATCACATTTATCTCGCCATGACCATGGTCAAGCACAGCACGCTTGCCGCCGCTTGCATCTACGCATTCAAGATCGTCTCGTTTTTCGTCAAAACGCTCTAATTTCGCGCGCCGTTGCGTCGGCGCCGCCCTTCGCGCATAAACCGTCCAACGCATTTGCGGTGCGACGGAAGGGCGCAGGTTCATGGCGGCTATTGATGGTCCGAGAGTACAGGCGCGTTCCGGCAAGCCCAAACAGCTTGTCGTTTTTCTTCATGGCTATGGCGCCGACGGCGCCGATCTCATCGAGATCGGCCGTCAATGGCGCGGCTTCCTCCCCGACGCCGACTTCGTCGCGCCGCATGCGCCGGAGCGATGCGCCGCGTCGCCGACCGGCCGGCAATGGTTTCCGCTCACCATGCGCGACCCAGAAGAGCGCTGGCGCGGCTGCGTGGCGGCGCGCCCGACGCTCGACGCTTTTCTCGACGCCGAACTCGCCAAGCGCGGATTTGACGATCGAGCGTTGGCGCTGGTCGGATTCAGCCAGGGCACGATGATGGCGCTGCATACCGGCCTGCGCCGCAAGCGCGCGCCGCGCGCGATTCTTGGCTATTCGGGCGTCTATGTGCTCGGGCCGTCGTTGGCCGGCGAAGAGTTGGCGGCCCACGAGAATCCGCCGGCGGTGCTCCTTGCTCATGGCGAAGAAGACGAAATGATCCCCGTCGAGGCGCTGCTCATGTCCGCCAATGCGCTGGCGGATTCGGGCGTGCCGACGCAGTGGCATCTTTCGGCGCGGCTCGGCCATGGCATCGACGAAACCGGACTGATCCACGGCGCGCTGTTTTTGGCCCAGTCGTTCGGCGTCGCGGTGGAATACCGCCGGCGGTGACGCTCAGCCCCGTCCGCCCTTCGGCGCTTATATCCCCTCAAGCCCGGCTTCCGCGCCGGCCGGCTCCATCGCCGGTTCGAGTTCGACCGGAAGCCGGCGCACGGCGCGGCGCGTAATTGGGCGGTAGAGCTGCTTCGTCGCCTCGACAATATGCACGCCGCCGCCCGGCAGAGAGAAGCGGCCGGCGATGCGCTCGAAGGCCGGCGCCGAGCGCAGCAGCGACGCGCGCTGGAACGGCGGCACGTAGAGCGCTTCGTCCCAGTAGAGCGGCAGGAATTGCGCCTCCTGCAGCAATTGCTGCAACTGGCCGCGCGAATAGGGATGTCCCTGTCCGAAGGGCGTGGTGTCGACCCGCGCCCAAAGTCCGGTGCGGCTCGGCGCGACGATCAGCACCCGGCCGCCTGCCGCTAGAATGCGCCAGACTTCTTCGAGCAGATCATGCGGATGCTCGTCGGTCTCGAGCGCATGCACGATCAGGATGCGATCGATGCTCGCGTCGGGCAGAGGGGTCATCGAGGGCTCGACCAGCGCCGTAGCGGAGCGCCCGTCGAGCGGCCAGTGAACGACGCCTTGCGTCGCCGGCATGAAGGCGAGCACGCGCTGCGCCTTCTCGCGAAACCCGTCTAGATAGGGCGTGGCGTAGCCAATGCCGAGCACGCGCAGACCGGCATGGTCCTGCCAGCGCGCGCGCACCAGCCGCGACACCAGGCGGCGCGCCACCCCTCCCAGCGCCGTGTCGTAAAAGGCGCGTAAATCGACGACGTCGAGCATGGCGACGATCATCGGCGCAATCGATCGGTGGCGCAAGGCGCGACCCCCGTTCCGGCGCGGCTGTCGGTTTTTTGGCGAGGTGCGCTATGATAGACGAACGCCGAAGGAGACGCCGCGCCATGGCATTGGAAGTCGCGCAGTTCATCTGCCTCAATGATAATTTCGGCCTGCTCGTCCATGAGCCGGAGCTCGGCGCGACCGCGAGCGTCGACGCGCCCGACGGCGAAGCGATCGCCAATGAGGCCGAGCGGCGCGGCTGGCCGCTGACGCATCTGCTGCTAACCCATCATCACGCCGATCATGTGCAGGGAACGCAGACGCTCAAGGCGCGCTTTGCGCATATGAAGGTCATTGGCGCCGCCAAGGACGCGTACCGCCTGCCGCCGCTCGACCGCGCAGTTTCGGAAGGCGACATTGTCGACGTCGGCGAAGCGCGCGCGCGCGTCATCGAAACGCCCGGCCACACGCTCGGACACATCGCCTATTACTTCGTCGAGGATGAGATTGTGTTTGTCGGCGACACGCTATTTTCGCTCGGTTGCGGCCGCGTTTTCGAAGGCACCATGGAGAGGATGCGTCTCACGCTCGAAACGCTTGCCGATCTACCTGGGGAAACGCTGGTCTATTGCGGCCATGAATATACCCAGGCCAACGCCAAATTCGCGCTTACCGTCGACCCCGATAATCCGGCGCTGCGCGCGCGGGCGCAAACGGTCGCCGATTTGCGTCAGCGCGGAACCTTCACCCTGCCGACGACGATCGCGCTCGAAAACGCCACCAATCCCTTCCTGCGGGTCGAAGATCCGAGCGTAACGGCCGCGATGGGCATGCCGGGCGCGGACGCTTCAGCCGTTTTCGCGGCGATGCGCGAGCGCAAGAACAATTTCGCCGCATGATGGGCGCGCTTTCGACTGAGGAGATTGTGCGGCTGCTCGATCTCGCGCCCCATCCCGAGGGCGGCTTCTATCGCCAGACATTTCGCGATTCCTTATCGGTCGGCGGCGGCCGCGCCGCCTCGACGGCGATCTATTATCTGCTTCCCGGCGGCGGCGTTTCTCACTGGCACCGCGTCGACGCAGCCGAAGTCTGGCACTATTACGCCGGGGCGCCGCTGGAGCTGAAGATCGCGAAGCAGGGCGCGCCAGTTGAAATCCTGCGGCTTGGCTTCGATCTCGCCGCCGGCGAGCGACCGCAAGGCGTGGTCCCCGCAGGCGTATGGCAGTCGGCGCAAAGCCTCGGCCAGGGCCCAAATGAATGGACGCTCGTCGGCTGCACGGTGGCGCCGGGCTTCGAATTCGCCGGTTTCGAACTGGCGCCGGCGGATTTCCTGCCCGACGGTCCAGCTTGAACGCAAAGGCGTTTGGCCCCTCGGGGCTTTGACCGGCCCGACGGATGGTGTATCGGGTCGCAGACAAGAAAAAGAGGAAATGCCTGGATGTGCTGGAGTGGAGAGGCGTCAACGGTGTTGGCGGCGACGGGGATCGCCGGCGCGGCCTATTCGGCGCTCAAGAAGGATCCTGAACCGCTCGCGCTGTGGGTTTGCCTTCTCTATTTCGCCAGCATGGAGTCGCTTCAGGCGGTCGCCTATTCCGTCTTGAACCAATGCGACTCGCCGCTAAACCAATTGATGACCATGTTTGGTTATCTCCACATAACTTTCCAGCCGTTCTTTATTAACGCGGTGGCGCTTTATTTCATGCCCAAGGACAGCGCCAGGATCATCGCGCCCTGGGCCTATTTCGGCTGTTTCGTCGCGGCCATCGCCATGCTGCTCCAGCTCTATCCTTTCGCCTGGGCGGGTCACTGCGCCCTGGGAAGGCCGCTGTGCGGCGACGTGCTCTGCACGGTGCGCGGCGAATGGCACATCGCCTGGCTGCTGCCGACCAACGGCATTGGCAATTTCATGGCCGATAACGCCTATCTCGGGCGCGGCTACATCGAATATCCGCTGATGGCCTTTTACATTCCGTCGCTTTACGGCAGCTGGCGCTTCATCCTGTTCTCCTGGGTCGCCGGTCCGTTCCTGGCGAGCCTTACCACCGGCAATATCAATGAATGGCCGGCGGTCTGGTGCCTGTTCTCGATCGGCCTGGTGCTCGCCATCATCAAGACGCCGCTACGTTATCACCTGCATGTCGGCGATCCGTGGTGGATGATGCTTTATAAGTGGTGGAAGCGGCGGAGAGCGGCGGCGAAGGTCGCTGCCGCCGCCGCTTCGGCGCCGGCGCGGACGGCGGAGCCCGTGACCCTCATCGCTGAGATTAAAGAGCCAGCGGAATAGTCAGTCTCGCGCATCGACGACGCCGCCGACGAGATTTTCGGCCAACAGCGACTCGGCGCTGAGTTCGGCGCGAAGCGGCTCGCGCGTTGCGCCGGCTTCAATCGCGGCGAAATAATCGCGGCGGGCGGCGACCGCCTCGTCCCAATTAACGGCGCGAAACGACAGATTTTCGCCAGGACGCAACTGCGCCAGCCGGCCCAGGTCTGCGCCAATAACGGTCGCGATTTTCGGATAACCGCCGGTCGGCTGGCGGTCGGCCAGGAGCGCGAGCGGCGCGCCGTCGCCGGGTATCTGGATCGCTCCCATCGCGACGCCGTCGGAGACGATATCATGTCCGCGCGCATGGCGGATCGTCGGCCCTTCCAGCCGATAGGCCATGCGATCGCTGCGCGCGCCGATGCGCCACCGCGCGTTCAGGAAGGCCTCGATCTGGCCTTGAGCGAAGTAATCCGCCTGTGGCCCAAGGAGCAGGCGGATCGGCGCATTGCTCGGAGCGAGCCAAGGCGCCGTCAGGGCCAGCGGCTCGAGAGGCGGCGCCGCCGTGTCCGCGAGCGGCAGCGCGTCGCCGGCGGCGAGCGGCTTAGGGCCGAGCCCTGAGCGGGCATGCGTCGCGCGCGAGCCGAGAACGGGCGCAACGTCGAGCCTTCCGCCGATGGCGACATAGCACCAGGCCCCCGAGGCGCCGGCGCGCAGCGTGAGCCGCGACTCTGGAGCAAGCGGCAGCATGCAGGCCGAAGGCATCGGCCGCCCGTCCAGCCGGATGTCGAAATCGCCCCCAGCGACCGCGACGCAAAGCGTTGCGCCTTCCGCCTGAAAAGCCGCCCCGCCAAACGAAACTTCAATCGCGCTGTCAGCGCCGGCCGTCCGCGTTGCGGCGAGATAAGCGCCAAAATCCATAGGCCCGGCTGGAGTCACGCCGTAACGCGACAGACCGAAGCGGCCCTCGTCTTGAATCGTGACGCCAGGTCCGGCGGCGTCGACAAGGAGCCGCGCGTTCATCGCAGCGCCTCCCGGCGCGCCACCGTCTCGCCCGCCGCGGCGCGCGCGTCGAGCGCCAGGAATGTCTCGGCGTCGATCGGCTCGAAACGCACCGCGTCGCCCGGCGCGGCGAGAAAAGGCGGATCGCGCCGTTGCGCGAACATGCGCTCGGGCGTTCGCCCGATGACATACCAGCCCGTCGGCATGGGATTAGCGGCAATGAGGGCGAGCGCGCCGCCAATGAGAACGGCCCCTTGCGGCGTGGGGCCGCGCGGGCTGGCGCGCCTGGGAATGGCGAGGGCTTGCGGCAATCCGCCGAGATAGCACCAGCCGGGCGCGAATCCATACATGTAGACGCGATAATCCGCGCCGGCGTGCGATTGCGCCAGCGACGGCGCGGCGCGCCCGAGCTGCGCGGCCGCCTCATCAATATCCTCTGCGAAGGCGGGGTCATAGCAGCAGGGAATCGTCCAGCGCGCGGCGGGATGTGAGAGTTTCGCCTCAATCTCAGTAGAGCCGAGTAGAGCTTCGATCGCCGCAATCAGCGCGTCTCGCGAAATTTCGAGCGGTTCGTAGCGTAGCAGCAGCGCGCGATAGGTCGGCGTCGTCTCGCGTAAGCCTCGCGGCGGCGCCGCGCGCAGACGTTCGTCAAGCGTTAACACGCGCGCATTGATCGCGGGATCGACGCTCTCGCCGAACTCGACCGACATCGCCGCCTCGCCGCAATTCAGAAAGCGCGGCGTTTTCTCCTCCATTGCGGTCAGGCTCCTGCGAAGGCGCGCAGCCCCCAGCCGTCACGCTCCAGCGATACGCGTAAACGCCGCGCCATTTCGACGGCAAGCGGCGTGTCGCCGTGAACGCAGATCGAATCGATCGGCGTCGGCAACAGCTTGCCGCTGATGGTCCTCAAACCGCCATTGGCGAGCATGTCGACCACGCGGGCGCAAGCGCGTTCAATATCCTCGATGACCGCGCCTTCTTGCGATCGCGGCTGAAGGCGCCCGTCGTCCAGATAGGCGCGGTCGGCGAAGATTTCATTGACGACGCGCAGCCCTGTGCGCGCGCCAGCGCGCGTCTGCTCGGAGAGCGCGATCGCGAGCAGCGCGAGCGACGGGTCGACGCCGCGAACCGCATGCGCGATCGCATTTGCGACATCGGCGTCACGCTCGGCGATATTGGCGAGCGCGCCATGCGCCTTGACATGAGTAATCCGATGTCCGCTCAATCCCGCGAGCGCCTGCGCCGCGCCGAGTTGATAGGCGACGGCGCGTTCGATCTCCCGCGCGTTCATCGGCAGTGCGCGCCGGCCAAACCCCGCAAGATCGGGAAAGGCGACATGCGCGCCCACGGCGACTCCCTTTTCCTTGGCGCGCGCGAAGGTCGTCGCCATGATGTCGGGGTCACCGGCGTGGAAGCCGCAGGCCACATTGGCGCTCGTGACGATGTCGAGCATGGCGTCGTCGTCGCCCATGCGCCAATGGCCGAAGCCCTCGCCGAGGTCGGCGTTAAGATCGATGGTGTAGGGGGCAGGGGCCATGAGGATGCAAGTCGCCTATCGCTGCGAACCGCGAGATTGGCGCAACCGCGCCATGCCGGCAATGCGCGGAGCGTGAAGCAGCCGGCGCGGCCCAGAGGGGAGCAAACGCGGACAAATAGAGCATAGCGGCGCTTGACAAAGAGTGTCCCCTTTGGTGAAGCTGTATCGCGGCGAAGCCGGAAAAAAGAGCCACTGGCTGGCGCAATGTGGGAGGAAAATATGCAGTATCTGATCCCGGGACTTATGCTCGCTATCGTCATCGGCGGCGCGATCGTCGCCATGCGGATGAAGTAAGTTTAAGAAATCACGACGTTTCACGTCTTGTACGGTCCGTTGGCGGGAGCGGTCCCGCGTAAGCGCGGGCGCTATTGCGCCAGCGGACTGAGCTGACCAGCTTCAGTTCCTTTATGCAATCTCTGCTCATCTCGCTCCAGCCGGGGCGACAATCATTCCAGCTTCGTCAGCGCCGTCGGCCTATTCGGCCGCGAATTACTGCGGCGCGAAGGCGATTTCGATCAGCGTTCCTTCGTTACGACTGCTCGTGACGCTGAAGGAGGCATGATTCGCCTCGATCAGAGCCTTGGTCAGCGGAAGTCCAAGCCCCGTGCCGCTCGTTTTGCGGGAAGTGTCCACCTGCCGAAATGGTTCGAGCGCAGTTGCGACATCCTCATCCGACATGCCGATCCCGGTGTCCTTGACGCGAATGACGACAGAACCGGCGTCAGTGAGCGCGCTTGATACGATCACCTGCCCGCCGGGCTCGTTAAACTTCACCGCATTTGACAGAAGATTGAGAAGGATCTGCTTCAAGGAACGCGGATCGGCCCGCAGCGGCGGCAGGCTTGGCGCGAGCGCGAGGCGCAGGACGACGCGCGCCTGATTAGCCTGCGCCTGCATGATCGACGCGCATTCCGAGATCACCGCATTGGCGTCCACCCGCGCGAAAGAAAGCTCCATCTTGCCCGCTTCGATCTTGGAGAGATCGAGAAGATCGTTGACGAGCGACAGGACATGGGCGCCCGAGACGTGCATGTCGTTCAAATATTCTTTGTAGCGGGGAGAGCCGATCGGCCCCAGACGCTCTTCCATCATCACTTCGGCGAAGCCGATGATGGCGTTGAGCGGCGTGCGAATCTCATGCGACACACGGGCGAGAAAATCGGTTTTCGCCGCATTGGCGGCTTCGGCGGCGAGCCGCGCCGCTTCAACTGCGCGCTCGTTTAAAGAGGCGCTGTCGTGCGACTCGATGGAAACGAGGATGAGCGGCTTTTCCTCGATTGGAAGGAGGCGCAGCGCGAGGTCAGACGGAGCGCCGCCGCCCGGCGGCGCCCGCAACAATGACAGTCGCGCGCTCCTCTCTTCAGCCAGGGCGAGCGACAGGCGCTGAGCCAGATTTTGCGCGTCGGCGGGGCTGAGAAGAGAGGCAAGGCTGCGGTTCCCGCCTTCGCGGACATCGGCCCCGAAACAGGCGGCGAACCGCGCATTCGTCCTCACGAGCATTCCCTCAGCGTTTATGATCGCAAGCGGCATAGGCGACAAATCGAAAGCCGCGCCAAGCAACGCGTTTCCCGATTTTTGCCGCGTGAGCTTCTCTTCGAGCGCCCGGGCCAGCGCCAGTGCGCTCTGCTCCGGACCCGGCAGGAAAAATTCGCGATAACGCAGCGGCGCGGTCGGCTGTTGCGGCTCCGGCGCCTTGGGCTCCGATTGTTGGGCGGCGGTCGCATCCGCTGCAGCGATGGCGCCTTCCTTGAGCGTCCGTGCGATTTCGTCAAAAGCCAGACGTTCGCTCGAACTGAGCGCCTCCAGCGAGCCCGAAGGGGCAGGCGCAGAAGCGGGCGGGTGCAGCGTCACGACATTGTCGGCCGACGGGTTGGCGGAGCGCCCTTCGGACCCCGAACCGAAAGTCGTCTCCGGCCGCGGCGCGGCGGCGCGCGCGCGGTCGATATGCAGGACGCCATAGCCCTGGTAGCCGAGAAACCGACCCGCGCGATCGGTCGACTGCAGGGCGCCGAGCGTCGTCGGCACATGTCCGCTGTCGTCTTCCAGCGGCCATTCGACCTCGACGCCGCTCCAGGCGCGCTGCGAGGCGACGGCGCGCGCGAATGCCGGATCGAGCGCAAGCGCCTTCGATGCGTCCTGCGCCGAGCGGCCGAGAATGTCGGCGGCGGCGTCGCCGACGACGTCCGCCAGCGCGTGGGTCACGTCGATGAAGCGGCCCTGCGCGTCGGTTTTCCACAAAAATCGCGGCGAACGCGCGCCATGGCGCGCCGCCAGCCGGCGACGAAGAGCCGCCGTCTCCTCGCTGGCCTCATCGGCGCGACGCTGATCTTCCGCGGGCGAGTCCGCGCGAAGGCCAAGCGCCGCGACGACGAAAAAGACGCCGCCGCCGGTCTCGAGACTGCGGCAAAGAAAGGTGATTGTTTTCGCCGCGCCGGCGAAGCGAAAGCGCAGTCGCTCAAGGCGCAGGCAGCGGTCGCTACGCGAGGCGCTGACCAGCTCGGCCAGTCGGCGCGCGCCCGGTTCGTCGTCGCGAAACAGGCGTTCGCCAAGCGCCTCTGCGTCGTCGCCAAACATGGCGCGCGCCGAATCGTTGAGAAAATCGATGCGCAAAGGATCGCTGCTGGCGACGACGATCGGCGCGCCGGAGGCTTCAAGAGCGGAAAAAACAGGATCGGCCGCGACGCCGGCTGCCGCCCGCGCGCCGTGTTCGACCTCCTCTCGCGAACCGACCATTTGCCCTATCGCCGTCGACCGACGGTCTCGCTCGCCGTGCGCCCGTCAGGGCGTCTCCCGGCGTGACGTCAGAACACGCTGCATTCGGACAAAATCGTCCAAACGCAGAAATATTCTTAAGATCATAAGCTTAGAGCGCGATTTTCGCAAAAGGCCGAGTTCTGCTTTTTCGTGAGCGCGCTCATGCAATGCAATCAAATTAATGACGGTCGCGCGCAAGGTCCATGACCGCCGTCAGCATTCCAATAGAATTCTAAATATCCGGAAGGCCCATTGCCTTGCTGCTGCGCCGCACAAAATTGTTGCATTGCAGCATAAAATAGTGCAGGATGCTCGAACTCGCCGGATCGCTGTCGGCCGACCGCAATGGGCGGATGATAGGATAGTTTGACGCGGCGATTGTTTCATTTTCACGGCACGGAGGTGCGCCATGGTCGAATCGATCTACCAAATTCCCACCGAGGTCCGCGATTTCGCGGAAAAGAGCGTCGAACAGGCGCGCAAGGCCTTTGAGGGGTTCGCTGGCGCCGCGCAGAAGGCGCTCGATTCTTCGGCGGACATGCCGTTCGGCCTGCCGGCCGCCAAGGACGTGAGCGCCAAGGCGCTGTCCTTCGCCGAAGCGAACGTCAACGCGGCTTTCGATCTGGCCCAAAAGCTCGTCCACGCCAAGGATCCGCAGGAAGTGTTCAAGCTTCAGTCGGAATTCGTGCAGGCGCAGCTCAAAGCGATCCAGGAACAGACTCAGGAGCTTGGCGCGACTTTTCAGCGCACGACGACGAAGTCCTAATGGGGAGAAGTTGAATGGCCAATCCGCAGAGCAGTTCCCCCAAGTCGAAACATTCCGAAACAAAACGTTCGGTTCCCAGCGTTACGGAGACCGAAGCCGCGCCGACCGCCAGCGAAGCAATCAGCGCCGAGCCGGCGCAGGTCGTCGTTGAAGCGCCGACGCCGACGGTCGAGAAGGCTCCGTCGACCGCCCTTGCGATTGCGGTCGAGATAAAGTCGGCGGAGACCGAGGCGTTCGATCCGACGGCGTGGTCGCAGAAGACCATCGACCTCTGGGCCGAGAACGCCACCGCGGTCCTCGACTTCGCCGAGCAGCTCGCCAACGCCAAATCGATCGACGAGGTGTCGAATCTTCATTCGCGTTTCGTGAACGAGCGATTCGACACGCTGCTGCGTCATTCGAACGAGTTGATCACGCTCGCGCAACGATTGTTCGGCCTCTCCCTCACGCCCCTCTACGGCACGCGCGCGGCGTAAGCGTCAGTCGAATAATGGGATGAATGGCGTCGCGGCGAGACTGCGACGCTCTTTCATTTACAGCGTCGCGACAATTGTCGCGCGCAGCGCCGGCGTCACTTCCGGCATGACGCCGGTCCAGTCGCGAAAAGCTGGGCGCGCCTGATGCAGCAGCATGCCGAGCCCGTCGACCGGCGTTGCGCCATGTCGGCGGGCGGCGGCCAATAAAGGCGTCTCCAGAGGCGCATAGACGATATCGGCGACAAGCGCCGATCTCGGCAATTCTGCTAGCGACAGATCGAGCGGCGGTTGGCCGACCATTCCCTGGCTTGTCGCATTGACGACAAGTCCCGCTCCGGCGAGTCCCGGTTCTCGCTCATCCCAGGCAAAGGCCGACACGCCCGGCCCAAAATCGGCGGCGAGAGTTTCGGCCCGCGCCAAAGTGCGATTGATGAGTCGAATCTCGCTCGCACCCGCTTCCAGCAGCCCATCGACGATCGCGCGCGCGCCGCCGCCGGCGCCGATGATAACGCAGGGCGCGCTTTCGGCGCGCCAGTTTGGCGCGGCCTCGCGCAGCGAGGCGACAAAGCCATAGCCGTCATAGTTGCGGCCGGTAAGTTCGCCCTTCTTTTCGACGACGACGCAATTGACGGCGCCAATTCGCGCCGCGGACTCGTCGACGCGATCGAGAAACTGTAGCGCCGTCTCCTTGTGCGGAATGGTGAGATTGCAGCCGGCGAAACCAAGCGCAGGCATGGCCCGTAGCGCCGCTTCGAGTCGGCCGGGCTCGACCGGCAACGGCGCGTAGCAGCCCTCGATCCCATAATGCGCGAACCAATAATTGTGGATTTTCGGCGAGCGCGAATGCGCAATCGGCCAGCCCATGACTCCGGCGAGGACAAAACGGCGGCTGTTCGTCACGTGATCGTCTCCGGATCAGGCGTCGGGCGCGACGGAAAAGCCGGCGCCGCAAAACTCGACGAGCGCGGTTTCATCCGCCGGCTCTTCGCGCAGCCCGTCGACTCGCGCCAGCCTCGGACCCCGCCGCGCCGCGATGATGAGCGCGTCAAGCGCCGTACGCGGCCCGGCGGCGACCGCCTCGACCGCGCCGTCGCGCCGGTTGCGCGCCCAGCCGGTGAGGTCGAGCGCAAGCGCCTCGCGGACCAGAAAGGCGCGATAGCCGACGCCCTGCACGCGGCCTTCGATGATGAGGCGGATGATCTTAAGATCGCTCATGATTGAACCGCGATATTGTCGATCAGCCGCGTCGCGCCGAGCTTCGCCGCCGCGAGCAGCCGAATCGGCCCCTCATCAAGAGCGGAGACCGGCGCCAGGGTCTCGGCGTGACGCGCTTCGAGATAGTCGACGTCAAAGCCGACTTCGGCAAGTCTCGCGCACCGGTCGCGCGTCGCGGCGTCGATATCCTCGCCGTTGAGGATGCGGCGCGCGGCTTCGCTCAGCGCGCCGTGAAGTTCTCTAGCGCGCGCGCGTTCCTCGCCCGCGAGATAAACATTGCGAGAGGACATGGCGAGACCGTCGGCTTCGCGCAGAGTCGGCGCGCCGAGAATTTCGGTCGCGATGTCGAGATCGCGCGCAAGGCGCTTGATCACCAAGAGTTGCTGATAATCTTTCTCGCCGAAGACGGCCACATCGGCCTGCGCCTGATTGAGCAGTTTGGTCACGACCGTCGCAACGCCGGAAAAATGCGTCGGCCGGAATCTGTCTTCAAGATCGGCCAACGCAGGCCCCTCCATAACGACCTTGGTCGAAAAGCCCGCCGGGTAGATTTCCTCGACCGGCGGCGCGAAGACGAGATCGGCGGCGACGCGCGAAAGCTTCTCGAGATCGGCGGCGAGCGTGCGCGGATAGCGCGAGAAATCCTCATTGAGGCCGAACTGCGCCGGATTGACGAAAATCGTCACAACGACGCGGTCGGCCACGCGCCGCGCCGCTTCGACGAGCGACAGATGGCCGGCGTGGAGCGCTCCCATCGTCGGCACGAGCCCGATGCGCTCGCCGGCGGCGCGGCGCGTGCTGACGTAGCGGCGAAGGTCGTCGATCGCGCCGACGACGGCGACTTTAGCAGTCATGTACGGCGCCCTGACTGGCGATCGGAGGTTAGACTTGAGAGATAGTCGATATAGGCGCCGGGCAGCGCTTGCGCGCGCGCCGCGGCGACGACCGCACCGAAATAGTCCCGCGACGCCGCGCCAAAATCGGCGCGCGCGCCGACATAGGTCAGCGCCCGGACCGAGCCGACAGGCTCGCGCAGAATCGGAAGATTTTTCTTGGCGTAGAGTCCGTGCGCCACGTCTTCATAGCGATCGAGCGCAGCGACGTCGCCGACCGCGACGTCCCACAATACGCCATGCACGCACATGCGGCGGTCCGGCGCGACGCTGACAAAGCCCGAAAGCATCAGGATCGTCCGATAGCCCGCAAGCCGCCCCCGCCCGACGAGCCGCGAGCGCGGACAGCGCGCCGCCATGGCGGCGGCGTCCATATTGGAGCCATAGGCGAAATAGAGCGGCACGCGCAAATCCCGGTCGCGAAGAAGGCGACGCGTGCTATATCACGTCCGGCGCGGAAGGGTGGCCGAGCGGTTTAAGGCACCGGTCTTGAAAACCGGCGTGGGGGCGACTCCACCGTGGGTTCGAATCCCACCCCTTCCGCCATTTCGCTTTCGTAATAAGGCGTTTTATTCTGGATCGACGCATTCGCACTCAAGCGTGATGCATTTTTGCTCCGGCGCGACGACGCAAAATCGCTCCGGCGTTGACCGGGCCGGATTAAAAAGTGATTTTGGTGCAACGCCAAGCTGCTTTACATTCCTACGTTTTGCGGCGTTAAGAAAGGAGCGCCTGACGCTGCAGGATCATGCGACGCTCAATTTCTTAAGAAAATGCTATCGCCGCCGTCTTCCCGGCGCTGCCTTCCGGGCTAAAGAGCCGCGCCCATCCATGGGCTTTGCCACATCCGCAGGCGTGGCAGGTCGCGACCGGCATGCTCGCCATTTGAACGAGCATCCGGCGCTCCGGAGCCGTCAGACGTTCAGTGACGGACGTGACGACGCCTGTTTGTGCAATTCCCGTTTTCGCGACGCGCGACGCCTACCAGCGGCGATACACGCGAACGCGCGGCCCGTAGACGCGATAGCGGGGGGCATAGACGACGGGACGACGCCTCACCACGACAGCGCCGCGCGGACCGACGCAGCCGGCGCGATATACGCCGCGTGCGCAAACGGCCGCGTTGGCGTCTTTCGGCTCCAAGGTCCATGCGGCGGCGAATGTCGCTAAACCAAGAAAAGCGAGGATGAGCGATTTCAATTGCGACTCCCTTTCGATTGACGTGGCGTTTGATCTTAGTCTCGATTCCCCTTCCACCCACGCGCCAAACTGTGGTCCATGTGGAAAAGTTCTATTCCGGGATTCGCTGGATTGACCCCGGTTCGAATGCCAACATCGGCATATTTGGAGCCTTTGGCGAGGCCGCGCGGTCACGGAGACCGCCGGAGCGCGAGTTTGCGGACCCAACGGCCGGGGTCGCCCTTGCGACAAGAGAAATCGCCGAATTGCTTGTCATCTGGACGCGCTTCTCCCGTGGTTTTGCTCGAACTCATGATACGCAAACGCTTTACGCCATGGACGCCAAGGGCGGCGGTAGAAGCTCCGCGATCATCCGCAAAATGTCGGAGAACAGGTCACGTGGAATCGCTAACTCCGCCATCTGGAATGCGACATAGCGGGCGCGAGCGACGACCCTCGCGCCGATCTTGATCAGCTTTTTGTTGAGCGTCGTCAGGGTCCAGTCTTTGATCGGCGCCGGCGTCGCCAGCGTGCGCAGGAAGTCGCTGAGGTTGTAGGCGAGCGCATGAAGCCTACGGCACGATCATTGCGGGGCGGGAGTCCGCAAATAGATGCGAGGCGGGCAGGGACACAATCATGCTGCGTATTGTTTCCACAGCGAAAGCCATTGCAGTGTCGGCAACGGTTCGGACCCTCGCCACAATGCCGGCGCGAATAGTCCGGCGGGTCATGGCGGCTCCGACGGCATTCATCGACGCCATAGAGCGCTTTGCGACGAAATATTAGGCGGACGCTTTCGATCGCAAACGCAAAGCCACGCCGCGCATGGATCCGGCGTCGGACCGCTGCGGCATTACAGCATAGCGGCATTTAATCAACTTTTAGCCTAATTGATCAACTCTCCTTCATTCGGTCTGCACCGGAGAGGAACTCTAATGAAAATCTTTGCTCGCGTCGCGCTTGCCGCGGCCACCGCCGTTTCCCTTGCCGGTTGCTACACACCTCAGGACCGAGCGCTTGGCGGCGCTGCTATTGGCGGTCTTGGCGGGGCGGGGATAGGAGCGCTGGCGTCTGGCGGCAGAGCGGGCGGAACTCTCGCCGGCGCCGCAATTGGCGCTGCAAGTGGCGCTGCGGTGGGCGCGTTGACGGCGCCAACCCCGGGAGCGCCTCCGCCGCCGCCCCCTCCGCCGGCATGCGCCCAGTGGGGTTATGACTACTACGGCAATAGCATGTGCGTGGCTTACTACTAAGGCCGAACAACCCGGCAAAACAAAAGCGCCCCGCCGATACATCCACGGTCGGGGCTTTTCTCTGTCAAGGCGCGTGAACTGCGCGTCTCCCGGCGCGCTGCGCGAATGCGCCAGTGCGGAAGGTGAAGTTGACGGCTCTGACGGCGGTTCGCGTCGCCGCTTTCGGACGGGCAATCGACATGCGTCGCCGTTTCCGGGCTGCGCCTGCGCCATCGATTGCGCCGGGCGTGGCTCAGCTCTGTTTTCGCTCCAGCGCCAGTAGCTGATTCGACTTGCGGCAAAGCTCGCCCCAGAGGGCGCGCTGGACTCGCCAAAGCCCACGCGCGGCTTCAGCGCGGCGCTTATGCGGAAAGAATCGCGCTCAAGCGGGAGAAGGCCTTCGAGCTGTAGTTGCCGTAGGGGAGGCTTTCGAAAAAGGCTTCCGTCGCCTGCGGATTCCGGCCCCAGGCGATCAGCAGGCCGGCGACGGCCAAAAGCAGAACGGAGAGCAACGCGGAAAAGAGGCCGGCGAGAACCCCAACCGCCAGAACGATTCCAATCTTGGTGACGTTGTTGATCGCCATCGCTGATTCTCCTGATCGCGCCTCGAACTGCACTCGTTTAGAGCAATATCGTTAATCAACAGTTATCGTCCGCCGCACCGCTTGACGCGCCGTCAACTTCCGCTTGCGCGGGCTTAAGTCTTCAGCCCGAGTAATAGCCGACGATCGCCGCGCCGATGAAAAAGCCGAGCGCCCCCAAAATCACCAGTTTCGTCAACCCTGCCGGCATATTCTCTCTCCGATCGGCGCCGCTGGCTTCAAACTAGTGATCCGGCTTCCAAGTTCAAGAAGCGTCCCGCGCGACGCGATACAGACGGCGATTGGCGCACGCGCAAAAAAACCGCAGGCGACAGGCCTGCGGTCTTAAAAATATTGGCGCGCGCTCAGTAGTTATAGAAGGCGACGCAGACGCGATTGCCATTATAGTCCCAACCCCATTTCGCGCAACGCCGCGGCGGAGCGGTCGCCGCGCCGACGACGGCACCCGACGCCGCGCCGATCGCCGCGCCTGCAAGCGTGCCGCCCGCGCGTCCTCCGGAGGCCAGCGCGCCAATGCCGGCGCCGCCAAGTCCGCCGATCACGGCGCCGCCTGCTGCGCGTTCGCCGGGAGAGTAGCACGCCGCGAGCGGCGCGGCCGCGATAAGGGCGGTCGTCAGCAGCAGTACTTTCTTCATGCATTTCTCCTTGCAAGGGCGACCCTGGATCGCTCCATTGAGGCGAGGCGGCGCCTGATGCTGAAATACGCGCCGCGAATTCTGTGTGACGCAGCGGCCCGCAGCCGCTTGGGTAAGCCGCGAGCCGCATCGGCGTCGCGCCGACCTTAATGAATGCCCGCCGCAATGGCTGTCGCAAAAATACAACATCGGGCGACGTTCGCGCGTTCGTGGCGCGCAAAAAGGCTAAAATTCGACCGGTTTTCGCCATAAGCGGCGCGCGGCGCTTTTGGGATCCCCTTGGGATCGAACCGCAAATTTGCTAGCAGCCATTGTCGCTTGTTTGAAGGAACGCCGCCCGATGGAAGAAGCCGCTCGCGCTGAGGAGTTTCGCCGCCGTCTCGCCGCCGCCGCCGAGGCGACCGAGGCGGCGCTCGATGCGTTGCTTGCGCCGCCGCCGCTGCCGGGCGAAATCGTTCGTCCTGCGCGGCTTCTCGAGGCGATGCGCTATTCGTCGCTTGGCGGCGGCAAGCGGCTGCGGCCCTTTCTCGTCATTGAGTCTGCGCGACTCTTTGGGGTCGTCGGCGATGCGGCGTTGCGAACCGCCTGCGCGCTCGAAATGATTCATTGTTACTCTCTCGCCCATGACGATCTGCCGGCGATGGACGATGACGATTTGCGCCGCGGCCGGCCGACGACTCATAAGGCCTTCGATGAAGCGACGGCGATCCTCGCAGGCGACGGACTTTTGACCTACGCTTTCGACGTCGTCGCCGATGCGAAGACGCATAAAGACGCCAGCGTGCGCGCCGCTCTCGTGCTGGCTCTGGCGCGCGCGGCGGGACTTGGCGGCATGGTCGGCGGACAGGCGCTCGATCTTGCCGCTGAAACCGCGGCGACGCCGCTCTCGCTCGAGGAAACCCTGCAAATGCAGGCGATGAAGACCGGCGCTCTGTTGCGCTTCGCGGTCGACGCCGGGGCGATCCTTGGCGCGGCGTCGGCGGCGCAGGCGCGGGCGCTGACGCGCTATGGCGAGGCGCTTGGCGCCGCCTTCCAAATCGCCGACGACATTCTCGACGCTGAAGGCGACAGCGCCGCGCTCGGCAAGCGCGCCGGCAAGGATGCCGAACGCGGCAAGGCGACTCTGGTTGGACTTCTCGGTCTCGACGCGGCGCGCGCAAGACGAGATTCGCTTGTCACAGAAGCGATGGCGGCGCTGCGCGATACGGAACTGGGCGAGGCGACCGACATTCTCGCCGAGGCCGCCCGTTTCGTTGCGGCGCGGCGTAACTGAGGGATCGCGCCATTGCGCCGACAGGGATTGTCCGACATTCCGCGGCGCGCCTCGGCGATCCTGGCGCCTTTCCGAATTGTCCGCGCGCGACCGCAGCTGTTTCTCAGTCTTACGCTCGGCTTTATCGTCGGATTATTTCTGCCGCAGGCGATGCAGCCGGTCGCGCGCGCGCTCGTCGCATGGAACGCCGTCGCTCTTTGCTATTTCACTCTTGTCTACATGCTCGTCGCCGCCGCCACGCATGATACGATCCGCGAGCGCGCCCAACGTCTCGACGAGGGCAGCTTCGTCATGCTGTTGCTGACGACGGCGATCGCTACCGCCTCCTTCGGCGCAGTGGTGATCGAGCTTGGTTCGGTGAAGTCAATGGAAGGCTGGGAAAAAGGCGCAGCCGTTTTGCTCACGATCGTCACGGTGCTGAATTCCTGGCTGTTCCTGCACCTGACCTTCGCCTTTCACTATGCGCATGAATTTTATTTCGAGGAAGAGCATGACTCGCAGGAGCCGCCGACAGCGAGAGGCGGATTGCATTTTCCCAACACCAGGATGCCGCAATATGTCGACTTTCTCTATTTTTCCTATGTGATCGGCGTCGCCTTTCAGACGGCCGACGTTGAAACCTGCTCTTCGCCGATGAGAAAGCTTGTCGCCACGCATGGCGTCGTGGCCTTTTTCTATAACACCACCATCCTCGCGCTTATGGTGAATATCGCCAGCCAATTGGTGTGACGAACAGATGCGCACCGCAGCCGACAGGATCGACTTCAAGAGCGAAACGGCGCGACTGCGCGCGATATTAATCGGCTCCGTCGGCAATCTCGTCGAATGGTACGATTTTTACGTCTACTCCGCGTTTTCGCTCTATTTCGCCGACTCGTTTTTTCCCGGCGACGACGCCGTCGTCCAAATGATGTCGGCCTCTGGCGTCTTCGCGCTCGGCTTCTTCATGCGGCCGATCGGCGCCTATATCTTCGGGCGCATTGGAGACGGTCGCGGGCGGCGTCTGGCGCTGATGCTCTCAGTGCTTCTGATGTGCGTTGGTTCGATGTTGATCGCTCTCGCGCCGACCTATGCGATGATCGGCATGGGCGCGCCGGCGATGCTGCTTTTTGCGCGCCTTTTACAGGGCTTAAGCCTCGGCGGCGAATATGGATCGAGCGCGACCTATCTCGCCGAAATGGCGCATCCCGAGCGGCGCGGTTTTTATTCGAGCTTTCAATATGTGACGATGATCGCCGGACAATTGCTGGCGCTTTGCGTGTTGCTCATTCTGCAGAATGCGGCGCTCGACGCTCAGGCGCTGCGCAATTGGGGCTGGCGGATCCCCTTCGCCTTCGGCGCGCTGCTTGCGATCGTGGCGTTGTTCATGCGCCGCGATCTTGTTGAGACGCCGGCCTTTAAGGCGTCTCGCCTCGAAGACAAGCGCGGTTCGCTTCGCGCGCTCCTTGCGCATAAGCGCGAGACGGCGACGGTTGTCGGATTGACGCTTGGCGGCACGATCGCCTTCTATGTCTACACGACCTATATGCAGAAGTTTCTCAAACTGTCGGCGGGCCTGAGCGACCGGCAGACGACATGGATCGCGGCCGGCTCGCTGCTCTTCGCGCTCTGCCTTCAGCCGCTTTACGGCGCTTTGTCGGATCGTATCGGCCGTCGCCCGATGCTCATCGCGTTCGGCGCGCTCGGCACGATTTTCACGGTTCCGCTGCTGAGCGCCATAAAGGACGCGCGCGACGCATGGACCGCCTTCGCGCTCATCTGCTGCGCCTGGCTGATTGTCGCGCTTTATACGTCGATCAACGCTGTCGTGAAGGCGGAGCTTTTTCCCGCCGCGATCCGCGTCACCGGCGTCGCATTGCCCTATGCGGCGACCGTTTCGGTCTTTGGCGGCTCGGCGGAATATGTGGCGCTTTGGTTCAAGGCGCATGGCCATGAGAGCTGGTTCTATTATTATGCGAGCGGCGCGATTTTCATTTCGCTTGCGGTCTATGCGACCATGCCGGACACGAAGAAGAATTCGCGCATCGCGCGGGAAGAAACCTCATGCGACGCAAATGTTGAATAGCGCCCGCATCGCTTGCCGCGCTTTTTAAAAAGCGGCGGGATCAGGGACCGGCGTGGGCGAGTTCGACCTGCGGCGGCCGCGTGGACTTATCCTCGAACTTCGCGCGATAGACGACGAAATTCTCCATCACCCGCTGCACGTAATTGCGCGTTTCGGTGATCGGAATCCGCTCGACCCAGTCGATCGGATCGACATGGGGTTTACGCGGATCGCCATAGGCGTCCATCCATTGTTTCACCCGTCCGCCGCCGGCGTTGTAGGCGGCGAAAGTGAGGAGATAGGCACCGCGATATTCGCCGAGCAGAATGCCGAGATGCGCCGCGCCGAGCTGGGCGTTGAAGGGCGGATCTTTGAGCATCCGCGAGATGTCGAAGCTTACCCCGCGCATAGAGGCGGTGTGCCGCGCCGTGGAGGCGATCATCTGCATCAGGCCCATCGCGCCGGCGGACGAAACCGCCTTCGGATCGAAGGCGCTTTCCTGGCGCGCGACGGCGAAGACGATCGAGCGCGACGCCGAGCCCGGAAGCGCATTGAAATCGGGAACGCCATAGCCGGGGAAGGCGACGTCGTCGAGCGCGATTCCTCGGTAGGAGGCGGCCTTGCCGTAAATGAGCGAGAGTTTGGCGTCGCCCTGGCGCGCGACGATCTCGCCAAGCGCCGCGACCTGAGCCTCGTCCTCCAATTTTCTTGCGCTTTCGAGCGCAAGGGGAAAGGCGACTTCCTTTTCGCCGAGCGCGAACAGCAATTCCGCTACCCGAACCGCCTCGTCTCGGTCGTCGCCGGATGCGGCGGCAGGGGACGGGCGGATCGGGTGGTCCTCGGCGCCCAGGCGCGCATTGGCGAGCTGTCCGTAGAAGGTCGTCGAATGCGTGGCCGCCCGGAGATAAAAATTGCGCGCCGCGGAGTCGTCATTTGTCGTGCGCGCCGCTTCGGCCGTGCGTCCCAGCCAGTAGAACGCCCGCGACTTCTGCAGCGGCGTCTCTGCGATTTCGGCGAGCGTCCTAAAATGCGCCTCGGCCTTGGTCGGATTGTTCAGAAATCGAAGGGCGATCCAGCCGGCGTTGAATTCGGCGTCGACCTTCCTGCTGGTTTTGACGGCTGCGTTTTGGGCGCAAAGGAGATAGGCCGTTTCCGGATCTCCTTGGTCGAGCAGCTTGCGCGCCACGATGCGCCGCTCCTCCCACCAGGCGTCGCCGTCAACGACGACCTCAATGTCTTGCGGCGCCTTGCGCAGCAGAGCGCCCGCTTCGGCGAATTTGTTGGCTTTGCGCAGCTTATGCACGCGTCCGTAGAGCAGCCCCGGATCGTTCCGCACGGATGGCGGCAAAGACGCCGCCGCCTTATCGGCGCCGGAAATGCGCGCGCGGGCGAGCAGCACAACGTCCTTGCCGGCGAGTTCGGCGCTGCGCAAAGCGAGCGAATTCTTCCCCGCATAGAGCAGACGATCGGCGCGGAACTTGTGATCGGCCAGCGTCAGAAGCTCGCCGAGCTCTTTGTTGAATATCGTGTCGAACCCCTGTCCGACGTCCTCGTTGCGCCAGGCGTCGCGCGCCAGAGCCGCCGCCGTTTCAAAATCGCCTTCGCGCGCGGTCGCTCGCGCCAGCGCGTATTTCCCATAGGCGGTCAGCGGCTCGGTTTCGGCGAACCAGGCCAGCACGGTCTTGTCGGGTTGATGCTCAGCGACGAGCGCCTGCTCGCCGCGACGGCGCAGCCAATCCGCGGCGGGCCAGTTCGGATGGGCCGCCAGGAATGCGGAGATGCGTTTGAATCCGGCTTCGCGCGCGTGAAGCCGCAGACCGACCCAGCGGGCCGCGGCGTCGGCGAGGGGAGCCTGCACGCGCGACGCGGCTTCGTCGCCATGAATGAAATCGCCGGCTTTATACGCCGCGACGGCCTGGATGAAGGCGTCCGCGTCCTCCCCGAGCAGCGACGCGGCGGTGTCTGCAGGCGTCTCGGCGCCGTCGAGCCAGCGCGCCGTCGGGGCGTTCGCCACGATCGCCGGCAGCGCGCCGTCCTCTTCCGCGCTGAACAGTGAATTCTCAACAGGATGCGCCGCCTCATCGTCAGCGTGGCGGCGCGCGACGAATTCGCGGACCGCCTCCTGCACGGAGCCGACCCGTGAGCGCCACGCGCCGAGGCTCAAGGGGATCGAGGGCGTCCTGCGCCAAGCGGTTCGTCGCGCCTCGCCGTCGCCGAGACGGTCAAAACCGGTAAAAGCAGGCGCAGCGATCGCGAGGGCCGCGATGCCGATCGTGAGTTTGAACCGAGTCGCGACGCGTCGAGGCAACATCATCACCGCGTTCCCTTACTGGCGTGAAAAAGCTGCACTCATTTGGTTTACGAAGCTTCAACCTCGCGCGCCGGCTGTGATTTCGTGCGCTCCCCTTCGACTGTCGCGCAGGGCTTTCCTCAACGCAGCTCAGCGGCTATGAAGGGCGCCTCAATCTTAGCGACGCAATTACGGCGGCTCTGGGGCGTAGGGAAGGCTTTGATTCAATGAGCGGAAAGCCGATTTTTCATGGGTCGATAACGGCCCTGGTCACGCCGTTTGCCCATGGAGAAGTCGACTATGACGCCCTGCGCGCGCTGATCGATTGGCAGATCGAAAACGGCACGCATGGCCTCGTGCCGGTCGGCACGACAGGCGAAAGCCCGACCCTCAGCCATGAGGAGCATGGGCGCGTCATCACCGAGACGATTCGCGCCGCGCGTGGCCGGGCGCCGGTCATCGCCGGGGCGGGGTCGAACAAAACGCGCGAGGCGATCGCCATCGCCGGCCATGCGGAGCGCGCCGGCGCCGACGCGCTGCTGATCGTCACGCCTTACTACAACAAGCCCAACCAGGAAGGGCTGTATTTGCATTTCAAGGCGATCAACGACGCGGTCTCGATCCCGATCATCATCTACAATATTCCGCCGCGCTCGGTGATCGACATGAGCGTAGAGACGATGAAGCGCTGCGCCGATTTGAAAAACGTCGTCGGCGTGAAGGACGCGACGGGAAATATCGGCCGCATTTCGCTCCAGCGCCAGGCGATGGGGCCGGAGTTCATCCAGCTTTCGGGCGACGATCTCACCGCGCTGGCCTGCATGGCGGCGGGCGCGCATGGCTGTATCTCGGTCGTCGCCAATATCGCGCCGCGGCTTTGCGCAGACCTGCAGAACGCCTGTCTTGCCGGCGACTTCGCCAAGGCGCTGGAAATCCAGGACAGGCTGACGCCGCTGCATGTCGCGACTTTTCTTGAGGCCGGCGTCACAGGCGCCAAATATGGCCTGTCGCTTCTTGGAAAGGTCGAGGAAGAGGTGCGCCTTCCTCTCGTGCCTTGCACGCAAGCCACCAAGGACCGCATTCGCGCGGCGATGGTTCACGCCGGCGTGCTCGCGGCTTAAAGTTTCAGATTCGCGTTTCGCCTTCGTCGGAACACTTCGAGGAGAGTCAGTGGCCGCAAAGCCGGAGCCGAATTTCAAGGTCGTCGCCGACAATCGCAAGGCGCGCTACAATTACGAAATCGGCGAAACATTCGAAGCCGGACTGGCGTTGACGGGCACCGAAGTGAAGTCGCTGCGCACCGGCAAGGCGACGATCGCGGAGAGTTACGCCCATGTCGATCGGCAGGGCGAAGCGTGGCTGGTCAACGCCAACATCCCCGAATATCTCGCCGGCAACCGGTTCAACCATCCGCCGAAACGGCCGCGCAAGCTGTTGCTCAAATCGCGCGAACTCGCCAAGCTGTCGCAGGCCGTCGAGCGCGAAGGCATGACGATCGTGCCGCTCAAACTCTATTTCAACGCCAGGGGACGCGCGAAGCTGCAGCTTGCGCTGGCAAGAGGCAAGAAGCTGCACGATAAACGCGAAGTCGAGAAGAAGCGCGACTGGAGCCGCGAAAAAGGCAGGCTATTGCGCGCGCGGGGGTGAACAGGCCGTGGCCGAATTACGTCAAATTCTCCGCGATCTGAAAGTTCTGCAAGGCCCTTTTCTTCCGTTCGACCCGACCAACGCTCCTGCCGATCCGCTCGACGTCTTTCTCGACTGGCTGAGCGTGGCCATCGCGCACGATGTTCCGGAACCCCATGCGACGACCTTGGCGACGGCCGGCGCCGACGGTCGTCCCGATGCGCGCATTCTCTTGCTGAAGAATGTGGATGGCGCGGGCTTCCATTTCGCTATCAGCGCCGTGAGCCACAAGGGCCGCCAGCTCGAACAGCGCCCGAGCGCGGCGCTTACATTCTATTGGCAGCCTCTCGCGCGGCAGGTCCGCGTCCGCGGCGAGGTTGTCTATCTCGGAGCCGAAGCGAGCGCCGCGGATTTTCGCGCTCGCCCTGACGGCTCGAGGGCCGCCGGCATGCTGGGCCGTCAGAGCGAGACGCTCGAATGCGCGGCGGAGCTCAATGAGGCTTATGCGAGAGCCCTGGTCGACGTCGCGCAAAATCCAGAAGCCGTGTCGCCGCATTGGCGTCTCTATGCGGTGCGGCCGGATGAGGTCGAGTTCTGGCAGGGCGCTTCCTCGCGGCGGCACACGCGCTTGCGCTATACGCGCCGAGGCGACGACTTTCGGAGGGACATTCTCTGGCCGTGAAAAATACAGGCTGTCATCGGCGATCGTCCGGGCCCAGTCTCTCGTTCGACGACGGGCGGTCCAGAAGTTCCCGCGCCCGCGCGAAGATCGCGCAAAACATCTCCGGCGTCAGCGTGCCAGTGTTGGCGTTGAGCCGTGAGCAATGATAGCTGTCGATCAAAAATAGATCCCGCTTCAGCTCGTTTGACGAAAGGCGATGCTCGGCCCCATGCGCAAAGGGGTGATCGCGCAGCTTGATCGACAGGGCGCGCAGCACGCTCTCGTGAGCGACGCGCCCGAGCGCGACGATCCCTCGAAGCTCGGACATTCTCTCGATCGTCGCGAGGAAGAAGCGTCGGCATGCGGCAATTTCCGTCGGCAGCGGCCGATTGCCCGGCGGCACGCAGCGAACGACATTGGCGACGAGGCAGTCGATCAGTTCGACCCCGTCGTCGGGCCGCGCGTCATAGACGCCTTTGCAAAAGCCGAACTGTGCAAGAGTGGCAAAAAGCATCCGTCCGGCGTCGTCTCCGGTGAAGGCGCGGCCGGTGCGATTGGCCCCGCGCAGGCCCGGAGCCAGGCCAGCGATCAGCAGCCGCGCCGAGCGCGGCCCGAAATCAACGACAGGAGCATTTTGCCACGCCGGCTCGCGCGCTCTCAGCTCGCGTCTAAGCGCGACAAGCCGCGGACAGAGCGGACAATCGGCGATGGGCCCGCCCGCAGAGGGGCGGGTCGGCTCATTCGCCTTCGTCTTCGGCGTGCGCCGCCTGCGGGGCCGTACGCGGGCGCTCCTGATAGCGCTGCATGCGTTCGGCGCGTTCGCCCGGATCGCGGCCGATCTTGCCGACAAGATGGATGAGGTCGATGAATTCGTCGGCTTGGCGACGCAATTCATCAGCGATCATCGGCGGCTGGGTGGTGATCGTCGAGATCACCGACACGCGAACCCCGCGCCGCTGCACGGCTTCGACCAGCGAACGGAAGTCGCCATCGCCCGAGAACAGGACCATGTGGTCGAGATGCTCGGCCATCTCCATGGCGTCGACCGCAAGCTCAATGTCCATATTGCCCTTGACCTTGCGGCGGCCGAGCGAATCGACGAATTCCTTCGTCGGCTTGGTGACGACCGCATAGCCGTTGTAGTCCAGCCAGTCGATCAGCGGCCGGATAGAGGAATACTCCTGATCCTCGATTAACGCCGTGTAATAAAAGGCGCGGATCAGACGGCCCTTGCCCTGAAATTCGCGGAGCAAGCGCTTATAATCAATATCGAATCCCAGCGATTTCGCGGTCGCGTACAGGTTCGCGCCGTCAATGAATAACGCAATTCGTTCGATATCTGCCATATTCGTCTCGCGGTCGGGTTGGTGTGTTCATATGGCGGGCTCCGCATTATGCCGTCGACCCGCAGCTCAGCGTTTAGCTCAATCGTCTCAATGGCCAGCCTCAAAACCATCCCCGGCAATTGCGCAGATTTTGCTGCATCCGCCGGGCTGTTCAGCAACCATCTTGAAAAAGCGCTGCGCGCGTCTCTTTCAAATACATCGCCTTTCGATGTCACAGCGTCAAGAGCAACTGCGTCTTTTTACGGGCGGAGCGCCGGGGAAATTCTGGAAAGAATCCGAAAAACAGCGTCAAAACGCATGGATGACGCGTCTAGGCTTAAGAGATTATTGCCTAATTTTCATAATTGGCGTATCAGCGCTACTCCCCAACAGAATGGAGCTTGACGGCAGATGGCGCGCGTTACTGTCGAAGATTGCATCGACAAGATCGAAAACCGCTTCGACCTCGTTCTTCTCGCGGCGCATCGGGCGCGGAACATTTCGTCGGGTCAGCCAATCCTGGTCGATCGCGATCGCGATAAAAATCCGGTTGTCGCCCTTCGCGAAATCGCCGAGGAGGCGCTCGCGCCGGAAGATCTTTCCGAGGATTTTATCCACTCGCTGCAGCGTCACGTCGAAGTCGACGAACCGGAAGCCGAGACGGCGCCGGCATTGACGCCGGCGGTCGGCGTCGACCTCGAGGGCGAGGCGCAGTTCGACAGGATGACCGAAGAAGACCTTCTGCGCGGACTTGAAGGTCTCGTGCCCCCGGCCGAGGTCGAAGACGAAGCTGAGTAGATTCCGACGACTGCTAGACGACAGCCGGGCGGCCGGTTCGCCCGGCAAGTCCGGCCAATCCTTACAAAAGTCCGGCCAAGCCTTGTAAGCGCGCATTGTCGCCGTTGGTCATGGCGGCTCGCCTGCGCTATCCTCGGCGCTCTATGCCTGCCGCTCCGGCGCAGCTCGCCTCGCCCTCTGCATGAATTTGCGCACGGTCCGGCGGGCGGGCCGGCGCGCAACCTGTCTTTGGCGTCACGCGCATGATGCGTCAGTACGAGCTTGTCGAACGCGTGCGGAAGTACAACCCGCGCGTCGACGAGGATTTGTTGAACCGGGCCTATGTTTACGCCATGAAGGCGCATGGCGCGCAGACCCGCGCCTCCGGCGACCCTTACTTTTCGCATCCGCTTGAAGTCGCCGCGATCCTGACGGATCTGAAACTCGACGATGCGACGATCGTCGCGGCCGTGCTGCATGACACGCTCGAAGACACCGACGCGACGCGTGAAGAGATCGACCGGCTGTTCGGAGAACAGATCGGCAAACTCGTCGAGGGCTTGACCAAGATCGAGAAGCTCGATCTCGTCACCAAACAGGCGCGCCAGGGCGAGAATTTCCGCAAATTGCTGCTTGCCGTCGCCGAAGACGTGCGCGTGCTCCTCGTCAAGCTCGCCGACCGGCTGCACAATATGCGCACGCTGCATTTCGTGCCTCAGGACAAGCGCGCGCGCATCGCTCAGGAAACGCTCGATATTTATGCGCCGCTCGCCGGCCGCATGGGCATGCAGCGACTGCGCGAGGAATTGGAAGGGCTCGCCTTCCGCCATCTGATGCCGGAAGCGCATCAGACCATCGAACAGCGCCTGCATGATCTGCGCACCAAGAACGGCCGCATCATCAGGCGCATTGAAGATGAGCTCACCAGGGAGTTTGTGGCGCGCGGCATCACCGCGGCGGTCACCGGGCGCCAGAAGACGCCCTATTCGGTGTGGCGCAAGATGGAGCGCAAATCGATTTCCTTCGAGCAGCTCTCCGACATATTCGGCTTTCGGATCATCGTCGGAAGCGTTGAGGACTGTTATCGCGCGCTCGGCGTCGTGCATACGAAATGGCCAAATGTCCCCGGCCGCTTCAAGGATTATATTTCTACGCCGAAACAAAACGACTATCGCTCGATCCACACTACTGTGATCGGCCCCGGCCATCAGCGCGTCGAACTTCAGATCCGCACCGCCGAAATGCATGAGATCGCGCGCTTCGGCATCGCCGCCCACGCGCTTTATAAGGATGCGATCGGCGCGCAGGGCAGAGAGGAACTCGCCAAGGAAAGCCGCGCCTTCCGCTGGCTGCAGGAAACCCTCGATCTCCTCGCCCATGGCGACAATCCTGAGGAATTCCTGGAGCACACGCGACTCGAACTGTTTCAGGATCAGGTATTCTGCTTCACGCCCAAGGGCGGCTTGATCGCGCTGCCGCGCGGCGCGACGCCGATCGATTTCGCCTATGCGGTGCATACCAAGCTCGGCGATTCAGCCGTCGGCGCGAAAATCAACGGGCGCGTCGCGCCGGTGCTGTCGCAGCTCAAAAACGGCGACGAGGTCGAGATCATCCGCGCCGAAGGGCATGTGCCGCCGGCGGCCTGGGAGGCGGCGGTTGCGACCGGCAAGGCGCGCGCCGCGATCAGACGCGCGACGCGCGACGCCGTGCGTCAGCAATATGCCGGGCTCGGCCGCCAGATCGTCGAGCGCGCCTTTGAGCGCGCCGGCCGAGTTTGGAGCGAGGACAAGCTGAAAGCGGCGCTGACGCGGCTGGCGCGTCCCTCGGTCGAGGACGCGCTCGCCGCCGTCGGCCGGGGCGAAATCTATTCGGGCGACGTGGTCAAGGCGGTCTATCCGGATTTCAGCGAGGAGCGCAAAGCCGCGCCGACGCCGATCGCGCCGGGCGAGCCGGGATGGTTCGGGGTCAAGGCCAACGCCAATGTGGTGTTCAAGGCGCCTGGCGCGAAAGACGGCGGCGCCGCGATCCCCATCCGCGGTTTGCGCGGCGACGCGCCGGTGCGCTTCGCGCCCGAGGGCGGCGCAGTGCCGGGCGACCGCATCGTCGGCATTTTCACGCCGGGCGAAGGCATCACCATCTATCCGATTCAGTCGCCCTCGCTCACCGCTTTTGATGATCAGCCCGAACGCTGGCTCGACGTGCGCTGGGATATTGAGGCGGGCTCCTCGGCGCTGTTTCCCGCGCGCCTTGTGGTGACGGCGATCAACGAGCCCGGCTCGCTCGGCGCGCTGGCGACGCTGATCGGCGAGACCGGCGCCAATATCGACAACATCAGCTTCGATGCGCAGTCGCCGGACTTCCGCGAAATGACCTTCGATCTCGAAGTCGCGGATCTGAAACATCTGAACGGGATCGTCACGCGCCTGCGATCGAGCCCGCTGGTGAGCAAGGTAGAAAGGGTGATTGGGTGAAGGGACCAGCGAACGTGCGTGGAGGCAGGTTCGATAATGCAAGGTTATGCGATGAATCGCGCTCAGTTCATTCCTCACCCCGCTCGAGGCGATCCGCGTCTATCTCAATCCCCGTCTCGTCGAGAATAACGCCACGCATGATGGCGGCTCCTTTTTCAGTTGCCATCCGACGTGAGATGCGGCTCTCATCATTCGTCACATCATAGAGTTTCACTTTGTAAACTATGATTTTTTTATGTTGCCCTCAATCGCTTCCGCACTTTTTCAATTGGAATCCAGCGGTCGCGTCAAACCCTACTTCAGCGGCAAATATATCTCGGTCAGATGGCGGTGTTCCGGCGTGTCGTGATCGAGGTTCAGATAGTGGAAATAGACGGGGAAATCCCTCAGTTCCTCTCCTGACTCCGGCAGCCAGTCGCGATAGAGCGCATACACGGTCTCGTCGATCCGGTCGCGCGAGCCGGCGTGGATCGTCATGGCGCAGCGCCCGCCGGGGATCGTCTTGGTCACGACGCCCTGTTCATTGGCGGCGACGGGCGCTGGCGCCGAGCCGCAAATGTCGAAACGAAACTCCTCCGGCGGCGTCGTATTCGGATCGTTGTAGGGCACGCCATAGGTCGCGCATGTGCTGACCGGCGACAGTCCTGACGACTTTCGCCAGGCGATGAAGCGCTGCACCGAGTCGTTGAGCAGCGCCGGCGAACCGCGATGTTCGAGCGCCGCGACCAATATCGGTTCGACATCGATGATCTTCACGTCCATGTCATTCATCCTTTCGCTAGGTGGGCGGCTGATGCGCGTTCGCGCGCTCCACGACGCCCAGTCCGGGGTCTTGCGGAAGGCGCTGGGCGTCTGGCCGAAGGCGGCCTTGAAGGCGCGGGAGAAGGACTCGGGATTTTCGAACCCCGAATCGAAAGCGACGTCGATGATCGGCGCGGTCGGATTGAAGGCGAGTCGGTAGGCGGCTCGCTTCAGCCTCATGAATTGAATGTAGCGCGCGACGCTGATCCCGCAGTGCTGGGAAAATTGCCGATGGAAGTGGAATTTCGAAAAATTCGCGACATCGCTCAGCGCGTCGACAGTCAGGTCTTCGTCAAGATGCTTGTCGATATAATCCAGCACGCGGTTGATGCGTCGCGCATAGTCGGCTCCCTTTGGTCTTGTCCTGTGCTCCATTGTTTGATCGTATCAAGCGTGGGAAGCGACTTCTTGACCGAAATTGCTCTTTGAGCCGCGACGCTGGCCGCGCGTCCATGACAAACCCTATGCGACGCGCGCAGGCTGGTAGGTGTTAAGCGATTTTTGTCTTGTATAAAAAAGGCGAGCGCAGCAGCTGCGCTCGCCTTTTCCTCCCCAGACTTGGCCCAGACTTGGCGTCTGTCTTCAGTCAAATCCGGAATCCGCTTACGTGGTCGTATCGACGCTCATTTGCTCAGCGCGAATTTTTCGATGGCGTCCACGCGGTTTTCGGGCGCGCGCGTAAGACGCCGCGCTACGACCGCAAGGAAACCAACGACGGCGCTAAGGAACAATATGGTCTTAATGAACGCGGGAGCGGAACGAACGCTTCTCATATTGCCTCCCTCCTTCGTCTCTGGGCGCCGACCCAACGCCAGCGATGTCAACCCAGGTGCGAAATGACCGGGGCAAGGAAAATCGCGGTGAAGATCACGGCTATGCCGCCAACGACCCAGACCAGTCCCTTCACACGACCGCTCGCGCTGCTGCTGAGGTTTTTCATTTCACGTCGATCCTTTTTTGCGGCGTCGTCATCGACGGCGCTTTACATCTTTTAACGACGTAAATTAAATCGTGTAACGATACAACCGGCGTATTGTCGCAGGCTGAAGGGCTGTGTCGATTAGAGACCGGAAAGAGCGCCGTAGACGTTTACCTGCCTCGACCACATCAACGACGTCGTGACGATTGAAGATGAGGTGCCTGTCACAAGAATGTTGCGCTTAAACTGGCGCGTTGATTCCACAGATTTTATTGTGCCGAAGATTGGCGCAAAAAGCGCTTTCGCCAGATATGCGCGCGATGACAAACAGTCCGCCCGCGCGCTATAGGAGCGCGATGAGCTCGCCGCCCCTTCGCCTCGGCGTCAACGTCGATCATGTCGCGACTGTCCGCAACGCGCGCGGCGGCCCGCGGCCCGACCCCGTGCGCGCCGCGCTGCTCGCGATCGACGCCGGCGCCGACGGAATCACCGCCCATCTGCGCGAGGATCGCCGCCACATCCACGACGACGACATGGCGCGCCTCAAGGCGGCGATCTCGAAGCCCTTGAATTTCGAGATGGCGGCGACCGAGCAGATGCTCGACATCGCGCTGGCGACGGCGCCGCACGCCGTCTGCCTCGTGCCGGAAAAGCGCACCGAGCGCACCACCGAGGGCGGCCTCGACGTCGTCGGACAGCATGACTATCTGCTGCCCTATGTCGATCAGCTCACGCGGGAGGGCGTGCGCGTCTCGCTGTTTATTGAGCCGTCGACGGAGGCGCTCGACGCCGCGGTCTCGATCAAGGCGCCGGTCGTCGAGCTCCATACCGGGGCCTGGTGTCACGCCGTCGAGGTCGGCGATCTGCGGCGGGCCGAGGCGGAATTCGCCCGGATCGCGGAAGCCGCCGCCTATGGCGCTGGGCGGGGCCTTGAAATCCACGCCGGGCATGGCCTCGACTATGAAACGGCGCGCCGCGTCTCGGCGCTGCCCCAGGTCGTCGAACTCAACATCGGCCATTTCCTGATCGGCGAGGCGATATTCGTCGGGCTTGCCGAGGCGATCTCCCGCATGCGTCAGGCGATGGAGCAGGGCAGGGCGCAAGCGCGTTGAGGCCGAACGCGGAGGCGTCAGACGCCCTACGGGCGTTAGTCTTAATCCCGGACAGTTCGCCGAGCGCCGGCATAAGGCGGCTAAGCTTGGGCGCAGTCATCCGTTTGACGCCGAGCCGCCGCCACTCTGCGCCGGCGCAGGTTCTCATGGAAGCTGTAGCGTGGTAAGCCGGGCGGCCGGGGCGGGCCGACGCCGCCCGAACGCATGAGGAGTAAGTCGGCTTGAGCAGGAACGTTCCGGTGGCGCGAAAACGCGAAGAGGGCGGATTTCTCGAGACCGTAAAGGTCATCGTCGAAGCGTTGGCGATCGCGCTCGTCATCCGCACGCTGCTCTTTCAACCATTCAATATTCCGTCGGGCTCGATGATTCCGACCCTGCTCATCGGCGACTATGTGTTCGTGTCGAAATATTCCTACGGCTATTCGAATTATTCGATGCCGTTCGGCCCCGACTTTTTTTCGGGCCGCATTCTGGCGTCGCCGCCGAACCGGGGCGACGTCGTCGTCTTCAAGCTGCCGCGGGACAATGAGACCGACTATATCAAGCGCGTCATCGGCCTGCCCGGCGACCGCGTCCAGGTCATCGACGGCCGCCTCTATATCAATGGCGTGATCGTGCCGCGCGAGCCGATCCAAAAGGCGGTGACGGAGGGACGCGACGGCCGCGAGGTTCCGGTCACCACCTACAAGGAGACGCTGCCCGGAAACGGCGATCATCCGGCGGTCGAACATACGATCATCGAGATCGAGGGCGACCATGGCTACAAGGACAATACCGAACTCTTCGTCGTGCCGTCCGATCACTATTTCATGATGGGCGACAATCGCGACAATTCGACCGATTCTCGGTTCGCGCCGGACGAAGGCGGCGTCGGCTATGTGCCCTTCGTCAATCTCGTCGGCCGCGCCGAGATCATCTTCTTCTCGGTCAGGAAGGACGAGTCGGCGCTCGCCTTCTGGCGCTGGCCGTGGTCGGTGCGTTGGGACCGGCTGTTCCGACCTGTTGATTAACGAGACGTGCGGGCATGACATGACGCGCGGCCGCGACGAGGCGCTTGCTGCGCTCGAAGCGCGCATCGGACACAAATTCGCCGATCCGGCGCTGCTTGCCCGGGCGTTGACTCATGTCAGCGCCTCGGCAGCCCGGCGCGACTCATACGAACGTCTGGAATTTCTTGGCGACCGGGTGCTCGGCCTCGCCGTCGCGCACATGGTCTATGACGCCTTTCCCAACGAGACCGAGGGCGAGCTGTCCCGCCGTCTCGCCGCGCTGGTGCGCAAGGAGACCTGCGCCGAGGTGGCGGAGGAATGGGGCGTTGGCCCGGCGATGCGGCTCGGGGAGGGCGAGGCGCAGACTGGCGGGCGCGGCAAGCGCGCCTTGCTCGGCGACATTTGCGAAGCGATCATCGGCGCCGCCTTTCTTGACGGCGGCGCGGCGGCGGCCGAGCACATCGTCCGCAAGGCCTTCGGCGAGCGCATGGAGGCGAGCGGCCAGGACTTGCGCGACCCCAAGACGACTCTGCAGGAATGGGCGCAGGCGCGCGGTCTCGCGACGCCCCGCTATCAGCTCGTCGGTCGCAGCGGGCCGGACCATGCGCCCTTCTTCGAAGTCGCCGTGAACATCAAGGGATTCGAACAGACGCCGGGCTCGGGCCCCTCCAAGCGCGCCGCCGAACAGGCCGCCGCGGCCGCCTTTCTGGCGCGGGAAGCGGAAGATCGGAGATGAGCGAAACGGCGCAGCCCGCCGAGGAAGAAACGCGCTGCGGCTTTGCGGCGCTCGTCGGCGCGCCCAACGCCGGCAAGTCGACGCTGCTCAATCAGCTCGTCGGCGCCAAGGTCTCGATCGTTTCGCGAAAGGCGCAGACGACGCGGGCGCTGGTTCGCGGCATCGCCATCGAAGGCGCGGCGCAGATCATTCTTGTCGACACGCCCGGCATCTTCGCGCCCAAGCGCCGGCTCGATCGCGCCATGGTGGCGAGCGCGCTCGCCGGCGCCGCCGACGCCGACGTGATTGCGCTCCTTGTCGATTCCCGCAAGGGCCTCGACGAGGAAGTCGAAGCGATAGTGACTCAGCTTCAGCAGACCAAAGCGCCGAAGCTTCTCATCTTGAACAAGATCGACCTCATCCCCCGCGAGAGGCTGCTGGCGCTGGCGCAGGCGCTCAACGCGCGGCAGAAATTCGATGAAACCTTCATGATTTCGGCCTTGAACGGCGACGGCGTCGTCGATCTGCGCAAGGCGCTGGCGCGGCGCATGAAGCCTTCGCCCTGGCTCTATCCAGAGGATCAGCTTTCCGACGCGCCGCTGCGGCTGCTCGCCGCCGAGATCACCCGCGAGAAAATCTACGAGCGGCTGCACGACGAACTGCCCTATCAGTCGACGGTCGAGACCGAGACCTGGACCAATCAGAAAGACGGGTCGGCGCGCATCGAACAGACGATCTACGTCGCGCGCGACAGCCAGAAGAAAATCGTCATCGGCGAGGGCGGGCGCACCATCAAGGCGATCGGCCAGGCGGCGCGCAAGGAGATCGCCGAAGCGGCTGAGCAGAAGGTGCATCTCTTTCTGTTCGTAAAGGTGCGCGAGAATTGGGCGGAGGACCCGGAGCGTTATCGTGAAATGCGGCTGGAGTTTCCCAAGGGCGAGTAGTATTCCAAACGGCAAGCGTAGCCGTTTGTCGATTCTCTCGCTTATGCTCATCAATCCGCCGACCGCGTCGGAGCCAGGGCGCGCGACATGACCCAAGCCTCGAAACGTTTCACCGCCTATCGCTATCTCACCGGGCCGGACGACGCGGCCTTCTGCCATCGCGTCACCGAGGCCTTAAGTCGGGGCTGGACGCTCTATGGTTCGCCGGCCTTGACCTATGATGCCGAGAAGAAGCGCGTCATCTGCGGTCAGGCGTTGACCAAGGAGGTCGAGGACGCGGAATATAGCGCCGATCTGACGCTCGGAGATTTATAGCGAGGCGGGTAGAGGCGACGATATGGAATGGCGCGACGACGCTCTCATCATCGGCGCGCGCCGGCATGGCGAAACATCCGTCATTCTGGAGTTGATGACCCGCGCGCATGGCCGGCATCTCGGTCTGGTGCGCGGCGGCCGCTCGCGCCGGCTTCGTCCGGTTCTGCAGCCCGGCAATCTTGTCGCCGCGGAGTGGCGCGCCCGTCTTGAAGACCATCTCGGCGCCTTGACGGTCGAGCCGCTCGCCGCCCGCGCCGCCCATTTCCTCGATCGCGCCGCAGCGCTCAACGGCGTCGCGTCGCTCTGCGCGCTCCTGCGTCTGCTGCCGGAGCGCGACCCTCATGAAGAATTGTTCGAAATGGCGGCCGCCGTCGCGGCGCGGCTTGGCGACATCGGCGAGTTCGACGTCGCGGCGTTGATGATGGCGCGGTTCGAACTGGCGCTGCTCGGCGCGCTCGGCTTCGGACTCGATCTTCACGCCTGCGCGCTGACCGGCGCGCGGGACGATCTCGCTTATGTGTCGCCGAAATCGGGTCGTGCGGTGAGTCGCGCCGCCGGCGCGCCATGGCGCGACAGGCTGCTGCCCTATCCCGATTTTCTTCGTCATGAGAGCGATGCGGCGGCGCCGGGCGATCTTGTCGCCGCCTTTCGATTGACCGGATATTTCCTCACGCGCGACGTGCTGAACCCGCGCGGCGCGGCGTTGCCGGCGGCGCGCGATCTTTATATCGCCGCGCTTTCGCGCGCGGCGTGAAAAGCGGTGGAAGGGCTAGCGCGCTTTCCGATCAGACGGAATCGTCATCCGTGAAGAACTCGCAAGGCGTTGACGTGACGAAGTTTTGAGACCTGCGGAAGTAATCGTTTCCGCAGGTTTTCGCTGCGCGGGATGCTGTTTGCTTGCAAATTGATCCGGCGCCGCTGT
>NZ_JBFWVN010000016.1:0-54812 GCF_050246715.1 Methylocystis sp. | reverse complement strand
CCGCGAAAAGCATCAGGGCCAGCAGCCAAGAACGGCTGCGCACAAAGGCCGGACATATGGCTGCAACCGACCGAGTCGCTGACACGTCAAAAAGCTCTTGCCAAAGGGGCGTCCACATATGGTCGGGATTAAGCAGGACTTCCGACGTCATAGTGCCAGCCTCGAAATCGTGCACCGCGACACGTTGAACCGCCGCGCGATGTTGACCTGCGTCGCCTTGCGCTTGGCGAGGTCTCGCAAGACTTCGTCGCGCCGGTGCGGCGTGAGGGCAGGGGGTCGTCCCATGTGAACGCCGCGCACCTTGGCGCGTGCGGCTTTCGCCGGTGTGGCGCGTATCAAGTCGCGCTCGAATTCGGCGATTCCGCCCAAGAAAGTTAGCAGCAAGCGCCCCTGCGCGGTAGCCGCGCCCTTCAATCGAAAAGAGTGGGCGGCGGCTCGCCTGGCGGGGGCGCGCTCATGGTCTCGACGGCGGCGGCGAGCTGGGCGAGGTCTTCGGGGCGGGACAGGCGGTGGTCGCCGTCGGCGATGAAGGTCAGCGTGACCGGATCGGCGCTAAGATGTTCGACGATGGTCAGCGCATGGCGCCAGGGCACGGCCTCGTCGCGCATGCCCTGCAGAATATGCACGCGGGCATGAGCGCGGATGAGGCCTCCGAGCATCAGATGATGGCGCCCCTCTTCGATCAGCCGCCGCGTGACCGGCCCGTGATCCGGCTCCTTGGCCGGCAACACGCCCTTTTCCATCAGTTCGCGGCGCGTCGCCTCGTCGAAACGCTCCCACATCAGCGCCTCGGTGAAATCGACCGCCGGCGCAAGCAGAATGAGCCCGGCGAGCCGTGCGCTCTCGCCCTTTTCGGCAAGCCGGCGCGCCAGAAGCGGCGCGATCCAGCCGCCCATCGAACTGCCCAGCACGATCTGCGGGCCCTGCGTCGAGCGCTCGAAAACGGCCTCGCTCTGCGCGAGCCAGTCGCCGATCGAGCCGTCTTCGAAACGCCCCTCCGAGCGGCCATGGCCCGAATAGTCGAAGCGTAGATAGGCGCGCCCACGCGCGCGCGCCCAGTCGTCGAGAAAGCTCGCCTTGGTCCCGTCCATATCTGAGGCGAAACCGCCAAGCCAGACGAGGCCGGGGGCGTTCGCGCCTTCCGCCGTCGCGGGGCGCACCCGCCGGGCGATGCGCCAAGCGCCGCCGGCGGGATTTTGAATGTCGAGAAAATCGAGAACGTCCGGCACGCGCGTCCGATGGAAGTCTAAGGAGCCGTCATCATTGAAAATAGCGGTTTCGCTCATAGTTGGTAAAGAATCTCGCAACAGAATGCGGGGGCCGGATGATTCTGTCCGGGGCCCGCATTAGCCTAGCAATGTCGCAACAGCTTGCTCAGATCGTCTCCGCCGAGCAGCGACTGGCCGGACGGACGATCCTGCAGATCGTGCCCGACCTCCAGTCGGGCGGGGCGGAGCGCGCCACGGTGGATGTCGCCGAGGCCTTGAGCAGGGTCGGCGCGCGCTGTCTCGTCGCCTCGCGCGGCGGCCGCATGGTCAGCGAATTGCAATCGAAGGGCGGCGTCTGGGCGCCGTTTCCGGCGGCGACCAAAAACCCCTTCGCGATGGCGCTGAATTCCGTGCAGCTGGCGCGGATCATCCGCGACGAGGGCGTCGACATCGTCCATGCGCGCTCGCGCGCGCCCGCCTGGGTCGCCTATTACGCCGCCCGGCAGACCGGCGCGAAGCTCATCACAACCTATCACAGCGCCTATCGCGGAACGTCGGCGATCAAGCTGCGCTACAACGCGATCATGGCGGCCGGCGACGCGGTGATCGCGATTTCGGAATATGCCGCGCAGCGCATTCGGGCATTGCATCCCGAATGCGCGGACCGCGTCGTCGTCGTGCCGCGCGGCGCGGATCTGCGCGCCTTTTCGCCCGCCGCCGTCGACCAGCGCCGCGTCGAGCGCCTGCGGGCGGAATGGGGCGTGGCGCCCTATGACCGCGTCGTCCTGCTGCCTGCGCGGCTTTCGGCGCGCAAGGGCCATGCGGTTTTGCTCGAGGCGGCCAAGCGCCTCATCAAGGAGGGCTTCGCCGACCTGCGCGTCGTCTTCGTCGGCGATCCGCACAGCGAGTCCTTTCGCAAAAACATCGAGACGCAGATCGAGCGCGCCGGGCTTCGCGGCGTCGTTCGCCATGTCGGCTATTGCGAGGACATGCCCGCCGCCTATCTCGCCGCCGCGGTCATCGTCGCGCCGGCGACCGAGCCCGAGGCGTTCGGGCGGATCGCCGTCGAGGCGCAGGCGATGGGCGCGCCGGCGATCGTCTCCGACATCGGCGCCGCGCCGGAAATCATCCTGGCGCCGCCGCAGACCCCGCGCCAACTCGCCACCGGCTGGCGGACGCCGTCCGGCGATCCGGCCGCTCTGGCGGAAGCCATCGCCGAGGCGCTGACCATGAAGGCCTCGGCGCGCGACGAACTGGCGCTGCGGGCCCGCAAAAATGTTCTGGAGCGCTTCTCGGTGGAGGAGATGCAGCGCGCGACTTTGCAGGTCTACGAACGTCTGCTCGGGCTCTCTCCGGCCGATCAGCCGAGTTGACACGCCTTCGCGGTCCACCAGACCAAGATTCGACAATAAGCGGCGCGAGCCTCTAACATCGTCGTCTCGGCAATGGAGCGATCGAATGAAGACTGTTCGCGTCTTCGATCTTTCCTGGCGGAAAAGCTTCGCCGTCGTTTTTCTTGCGGTCGCGCTTGCGCCGCCCGCGCAGGCCGGCGGCGAACCTTATGGGGTCTGGCTGCGTCCCGAAGGCGGTCAGCAATTCAGCTTCTACGACTGCGGCGGCCTGCTCTGCGCCAAGCTGATTTCGGTTCGAAACGCCGAGGAGCAGCACGCGGTCGGCACGGTGATCCTGCGCGGCGCATCAAAAAGCGGCCCCAGGGAATGGCGCGGCAAGCTCTACAATACAAAAGACGGCAACATCTATGACGGCGTCATCGCGCTGAAATCCGCCAATGAATTGACCCTTAAGGGATGTCTCTGGCGCGTGCTCTGCAAGAGCGAGACGTGGCGGCGGGCGGGAGCGAAAGCGCAGAGCTCGGGCGCCGAGGAATAGCCGACTTTGCAATCTTCAAGCATGTCATGAATCGACAAGCCTTATCAAAATGTCTGACGCCGGCGCCGCTCGCTTCGCCCTCCAGCAGTCGAATCAGATAGAGTTCCGCCGTCAATCGGATTGATTTTGCGAGCGGCGCCGGGGTTGCGCCTGTAGGCGACGCCCCAGGGGCGCCCTACGGCGCGACTCTTGCTGTCTTCGTCGCCAATCGCCGCGAGACCCATTTATCATCCCGGCGCAAACGCGTGGGCGACGAGGCGGCATGAGCGGCGGCACCATCCATCTGGAAACCTATCGCGAGGCGCTGGTCTTTCTCGCCACCGCGGGCGTCGTCGTCCCTCTGTTCCATCGCATGAAGATTTCGCCGGTGCTCGGCTTTCTCTTCGCCGGCGCGGCGCTGGGGCCGTTCGGCCTTGGCCGCTTCGCGCAGGACCACGACTGGGCGCGCTATTTCACCATCACGAATGGCGAGGGCGTCTCGGTGCTCGCCGAATTCGGGCTCGTCTTCCTGCTGTTCATGATCGGCCTGGAGCTCTCCTGGGAGCGTCTGGCGCGGATGCGGCGGCTCGTCTTCGGACTGGGGCTCGCGCAGGTGGTGATCTGCGCCGGCGTGCTCGCGGCGGTGGGCTTCTATTATTTCCACGTCGAACTTGGCCCTTCGCTGTTAATGGGCCTGGCGCTCGCCATGTCGTCGACGGCGGTGGTCCTGCCGGTGCTCGCCGAGGCGCGGCGCTTGAACAAGACCTCGGGGCGCGTCGCCTTCTCGGTGCTGCTGCTGCAGGATCTCGCGGTGGCGCCGGCGCTGTTTCTGGTTTCGGCGCTCGCCGAAGCCAAGAACGGCGGCTTCACCGCCGAGGAGGCGGCGTGGGCGTTCGGACGCGCCTTCATCGCCATGGGCGCGCTGATCTTCACCGGACGGCTGCTGCTGCGGCCGCTGTTTCGCATGGTCGCGGCGGTGCAGCTGACCGAACTCTTCATGGCCGCCTGCCTGCTCGTCGTCATCGGGGAGGCGGCGCTTTCGGCGGCTGCCGGATTCTCGATGGGCCTTGGCGCCTTTATCGCTGGCCTGCTGCTCGCCGAGACCGAGTTCCGCCGCGAGGTCGAAGTGACTATCGAACCGTTCAAGGGCCTGCTGCTCGGCCTTTTCTTCGTTTCGGTCGGCGCCGGGCTCGACATTGGCGCGGTCGCCGCCGACCCCCTGCCGATCTTCGTTTACGCGGCGGGGCTGATCGCGGTTAAGGGGGCGATCATCTTCGCTCTGGCGCGATTCTTTAGCGTCGACTGGCGCCCTGCCGTGGAGGCGTCGCTTCTGCTCGCGCCGGGCGGCGAATTCGCCTTCGCGCTGCTCACCTCGGCGATGGCGGTCGGCGTGCTGCCCGGCCACAATGGCGCCGACGCGATGATCGTCGTCACGATCAGCATTTTCGCCATTCCCTGGCTCGGGCGGCTCGGCGCGGCGCTCTCGCCGCCGGCGACGGAAGCCGAGGACGAAGCGCTTTACGCGGATCTTACGCCCTCGGCCGAAATCGCTGAGAACCGCGTCGTCATCGTCGGCTTCGGCCGGATCGGCAGTCTCGTCGGCGACATGCTGAAGCGCCACGACATTCCCTTCGTCGCGATCGAAAGCCTCGTGTCGATCGTCACCGAGGCGCGCGAGGACGGCGTCGAAATCTACTGGGGCAACGCCACAAGGCGCGAATTTCTGATGCGCTGCGGGCTGGAGCAGGCGCGCGCGCTCGTCGTGACGATCGAAAACGCCCATGCGACCGGCGAGATCGTTCGTCTCGCGCATGAGATTCGCGGCGATCTGACGATCGTCGCGCGCGCCCGCGACGCTGGTCACGCCACCGAACTCTATAAGCTCGGCGCGAGCGACGCCATTCCCGAAACAGTCGAAGCGAGCCTGCAGCTCGCCGAAACCGTGCTCGTCGATATCGGCGTGCCGATGGGCTATGTCATCGCCTCGATCCACGAAAAGCGCGACGAATTCCGCAAGCTGCTGCAGCCGACCAATGAGAAGGCGCGCGTGCGGCAGGCGGAGCGCAACCGCAAGATCAGAAGAGAACACGCGCGCCAACGCATTTCGGGCCGCGCCGCGGAGGAAAGCGAGGAGGCATAGCGCCTCACAACCTCCACAGCCCCAGCGCGATCGTCGCGAGCGTCAGCGGCGCGCCGACCTTGAAATAGGTCCAGAACCCGATCGTCACGCCGAGCGATCGCGCGCGCTCGACGACGATCAGATTGGCGATCGAGCCGACGAGGGTGAAATTGCCGGCGAGCGTCGAGGCCATGGCGACGATCAGCCAGGCGCGCTTGGGATCGCTCAGCGGCGCGACGAAGGGCTTCAGCGCCAGAACCGCTGGGACATTGCTGACGATATTGGACAGCACGGCGGAAAGAAGCGCGAGTGTCGACGCCTGATCGAGGCGAAGGGCTCCAAATCCGGCGATCTCTCCCGGCGTCAGCACGACCTTGTCGAAGGCACCGACAACCACGAAAAGTCCCGCGAACATCAGCAGCAGCGGCCAGTCGATCTCGCTGTAAATTTTCTTCGAGCCGATGCGTCTCGTGAGCAGCAGCAACCCGCCGGCGACGATCGCGACTTTCGCCGGCGGAACCCCGGCGAAAAAGCAGGCGATCATCGCCGCCGTGACCAGCAGCGCCTTCGAGGCGATCGCCGCATGATAGGGCCGCGGCGCCGGCGCGATCGGCGCCAGTTTTTCGTGCGAGAGGAATTCGCGCGGAAAGGCGAGCGCCACCAGCACAATCGTCAGCGCGACGCCGCCAAGCGCGATCGGCCACAGCGCTTGGGCGAAATCGCCATAAGAGATTCCAGAGGCTCCGGCGATGATCATATTTTGCGGATTGCCGGTGATCGTCGCGACGCTGCCGACATTGGAGGCGAGCGGGATCGCAAGCGCATAGGGCGTCGGATCGCGCTTCAAGCGCTGCGCCAGATCGACGACGAGCGGCGGCATGACCAGACAGATCGCGTCATTGACCAGGAAGGCGGAGAAGAATCCGGTCGCCGTTGCAACCGCTGCAAGGAGAAGGATCGGACGCCGCGCGGCATCCGCCAGCCAATCGGCGGCGCGGCGGAAGAATCCCGAAAGGCGCAGATTGGCGACGACGATCATCATGCCGAGCAGCAAAGTGATCGCGTCGAAATCGATGGCTCGATAGGCCTCGTCGAGACTCAGCGCGCCGACGCCGATCATCAGACTCGCGCCGAGCAGAGCGCCGCCAGCGCGGTCGAGCCGGTAATAGGGCAGCTTGCCGATCGCCAGCACGAGATAGGTCGCCGCGAAAATCGCTATGACGGCCGCCGTCTGGGGCGTCGGCGCCGGCCGGCGGCGCAAGAGCGCGAGGGCCTCGCCGACCCCGAGGAACGTGGCGGCGGCCAGTGTCGCGCCGCCAGCCGCGATGATGGTCGCGAGAATCCCGAGCCAGAAGCGGCGGAAGGCGTGGCGCGCGCGATTCGACGCGGGCTCGGTCGATGGGGACATGAAGCTCGGCGGTTGGAGCGGCAGGAAAGATCGCGCGGGAAGAGGAAGTTATGGCGCTCGGCCCCGCCCGCGCCAGCCCCGCCCGCCGATTTCCTATTGTGCGGCATGGTTAATAGATATATTCCTAGCGATAGGAAATTCTTCACAATTATATACGTGACAAAGCGGAATGATGTGGTAGTATGATACCGCGTGACAGGCCGGATGATGGATTAGGAGCTAAGGATTCTGGCGGTCTCCGCTTCGAGACCGTCGATGACGCTCGCAACTATGCTCGAAACGTCGCGAAGAGCGCCAATAACCGGTATTCGCGCCATCTCCGTGGATTGAGCGAACGCTATATCGACGGAGACCTGCAACTGCAGGTCTCTACACTCTTGGATGGACGCATATGTAAGTTCGTTTTTCTCGGCGTCCCACTCGCTGAGAGTGACCATTGTTCCTATGTAGCCGTTGCTTATCCCGAGCCCGTCTATAATCCCCCCGACGGGCGCGAGAGTCCTATGAATTTTTGCATTCCTGATCTCGTTGAGACCCCAGAGAAGGCGGTTGCCGCCTTCCTTATATGGTTTGAAATCAAGAATATAATCTCTGATACATGGGGGGACGTCGATGGCTCGATTGGGCTTGGAGAATTCGTTTTCGGCTTCGTCCCTCGTCTTCCCGACGGGGAATTTTGTGAATCTGACATCAGCTTGCTTGATGACTCTAGAGGCGTCATAGACAGAATGGTCGAGCGCGGAGCGAAGACAATTGATGGCGTCGAACGCTATGCAGGGCAGTTCTGGCGGAATTTCTTTAGTGAATCGCAACTTAAGGAGTTGTTCTCTGGTGTGAGGGTTCATCTCGGAGGCGCGGAGGTAAGGCTTTCTGTCCAGAAACTGTGAGTGTGCCTTATGAGAGAATTCCCGGATATGAGCTTGTGCTCTAGCGTGGAGGGCTTTTGGGCTGGAGAAGGGGGAGTCCATGGGCGCGGCCTCTGACAACAAAAACAGTCATAATACTGACGCCGTAGCCGGGATGAATGCGACGCTAAAGCGGCTGCACAAAATGCCGCCGAAGCCTCATAAGGGGAAACGGGAGGCCGAAGCCTCCCGCCCGTCAGAACCAAAGACTAAGAATCGCGTAAAGAGCCCATAGGCTCGCGGCGACGTTTAGCTTGATCCCAACCACGATCTGGATTTTTGACCGCATCGGGTCTGCCTCCAGGTCGCGGCGCGCCGCCGACCTAAAAGGTTTGCGGTGTTGGCCGTCATCGAACGGATAAGCCGCCGTTCATGACTACATCGGCCCACTATCCGCGTTCATGACCGCTTCAAGTGGCCCACGAGGCATCCCCATGTCCCGATCAAGGTAGCGTTCCTTAATGGGCGCGCCGAGCGTCGGATGGGGCCGTGGCTGCGAGTTGTCGTCCTCCGAGTGACCGGCAATGCCATGCCGGGGCTTTGGACGGGTCGCAACGAAATGGTGGGCCGATTCTCTACTTTTTGTCGAGTCGCGCCTTGCGCCACCTGTGGAAGCGGCGCGCGGCCTGCTTAAGCGTTCGTGGCTTCGTCAGGTCTGCGGTAATAGAGTCGACGCCCCTTGATACCCGCAAGCGCCTTGTCGGCGCGCATGGCATCGTCAAAGCCAAGTTTGACGCGGTGATTGTAGCGGTGATCGAATTCGACCAGATAGCGGTGTAAGTGCTTCTCTGAGCAAAGCTGGTAGACGCCGCGCATCCCGCGTTTGAAGATCGAAAAGAAGCCTTCAATCGTGTTCGTATGCACGTCGCCGCGAACATATTCGTCGGCGCTGTGAGTTACGGTTTCGTGGCTGGCAAACTCCTTGCCGACCGCCATATACAAATTGCTCTCGTCCGTATGGAGCTTTGAGGCGCGGCTGGCGTTGGTGACGAGAATTTCGCGGACCTTTTCCTTGGTCGCGGTCTCGACATGGAAAGAGCGGACGCGCCCGCCGCGCTCCACAAGAGCGACGATAGAGCGCTTGGAGCTATGGGAAGGCTTGCCGCGCTTCGTGCGCTTGGTGACGGTCTCTTTTTTGCCGTGGTAGGTTTCGTCGGCCTCGACGATTTTGCCCTCGCCGCCGAGCGGGCCAGAAGTGGCCACATCGTCTTTCATCGCTTCGCGGATGCGGTGAAACATAAACCAAGCGGTCTTATAGGTGACGCCGAGCGTGCGGTGTAACTGGTGGGCGCTGTAGCCTTTCTTGGAGGCGTTCAAGAGGTAGGTGGCCAGCAACCACTTATTGAGCGGGATTTTGGAACGCTCAAAGGCGGAGCCGACGGTCACAGTGAACTGCTCCCGGCATTCCATGCACTGATAAAGGCCAGGGCGGTGAGACTTGCCCTTAAGCGCGGTGATGCGCTCGCCGTCGGCATTGCCGCAATGAGGGCAGATGGGACCATTCGGCCAAACCTGTGTCTCAAGGTGCTGGCGAGCGGCTTCCGCGTCGGTGAAGATTGGGGCGGTTAAGTCAACCATTGACTTTAGTCCTATAATAGGAACACACTAACAAGCTTGGGATTCCCCCAACTATATGAACTTGGCCGCGCTTTGTCACGTATATAATTGGGAAGTTCTTCCGATTCGCGGCGCGCCAATGTCCGATATCCTCACCCATGCCCAGATCTGGGCGGCGATCGACGCGCTCGGCGAGCGTTATGGGCTGACGCCCTCGGGCCTCGCTCGCAAGGCCGGCCTCGATCCGACGACCTTCAACCGCTCCAAGCGCGAGACGGCGAGCGGACGCCAGCGCTGGCCCTCGACCGAATCGATCGCCAAGGTGCTGGCGGCGACCGGCGCCGGGCTCGACGAATTCATGGCGCTGGTGACCGCGAACAGCGCCGCCGGCCGGCTGCGCCACACACGGCCGCTGATTGGATTGGCGCAAGCCGGCGTCGGCGGCTTTTTCGACGACGCGGGCTTCGCCACCGGCGCCGGCTGGGACGAGATCGACGTGCTCGCCGGGGCCGACGAACATTCCTACGCGCTGGAAATATCCGGCGACTCGATGGCGCCGCTCTATCGCGACGGCGATGTGGTGATCGTCTCGCCCGCCGCGCCGGTGCGGCGCGGTGACCGGGTCGTCGTCAAGACAACTTCGGGCGAGATCATGGCCAAGGAGCTGAAGCGCGAGACGGCGCGCACCATCGAACTGCGCTCGGTCAATCCCGCCTATCCCGACCGGGCGATTCCCCGCGACGAGATCAACTGGATGGCCCGCATCCTCTGGGCGAGCCAGTGATAGGAATTCCGGCCGATCTGATCGGCTGTCATTCCCCACGCGCGCAACGCGCGCGATCGGGAATCCAGCGCAAAACCAGCATTTCCGTATCGGCTCTGGATTCCCGGCCAGGCCTTCGGCCCGCCGGGAATGACATGGCTCCAAGCGAACGGATCATCCGGAATCGATATGACATGTGACGCTTCGCCGCCGCCGGCCGCCGCTGGCCGCCTCACGCCCCGCGCTGATATAGCTATGTTATAAGGCTCGACCTTTTACGCCAGCTTCCATCCAGGTGAACGCCGCCATGCGTCTTTCTTTGATCGCCTCTCTTGTCGCGCTTCTTTTCGGCGGGTCGGCGCTCGCCGATGTCCCCTTAAGGGATCGCGCGAAGGCGCTGTTCGAGCCGATTCCTTCCGCCCCGCCGGCGATTCCCGGCGAGACCGCGACGCCGCAAAAACTCGCGCTCGGCAAGATGCTCTATTTCGAGCCGCGGCTGTCCGAGGCGCGCGACGTGAGCTGCGCCGACTGCCACAATCTCAGCATGGGCGGCGTCGACGGCGGCAAGCTCTCTGGCGGCCACAACGCCCAGCTCGCCGGCCGCGAAGTGCTCACCGTGCTGAACGCGATTTTCAACAAGTCGCAATATTGGGACGGACGCGCCGCCAATCTTGCCGACCAGGTGGTCAATTCGGTGATGGCCAATCCCAAGGCGATGCTGAAAACGCGCGGCGGCCCGATGCCGATCAATCCGACCGAACATGCGGCGGCGAAACAGCGCGCGGTCGAGCAATTCAAGGCGATCCCCGACTATGTCGCGGCCTTCAAACAGGCCTTTCCAGATTCGAGCGATCCCGTCGCCTATGACAATATCGGCCGCGCCATCGCGCTCTTCGAAGCGACGCTGATCACGCCCGACGCGCCCTTCGACCGCTGGCTCAAGGGAGACGATCAGGCGCTCACCGACGCGCAGAAGGAAGGCGTGAGGCTCTTCATCGATAAGGGCTGCGCGACCTGCCACAATGGCGTCAATGTCGGCGGCGCCATGTATGCGCGTTTCGGCGTCGTCAAACAGCCGGCGCCGGAATTTCTGCCGCCGGACGACTGGGGCCGCTACGCGGTCACCAAGGCGATCGCCGACAAATACGCTTTCAAAGTTCCCTCGCTGCGCAATGTCGAACTGACCGCGCCCTATTTCCACACTGGCGCGACCTTCGATCTGAAGAAGGCCGTCGCGGTGATGGGCGAGAGCCAGCTCGGCGTCCAACTGAGCGCCGACGAGACCGACAAGATTGTCGCGTTCCTCGATTCGCTGACCGGGCGCCAGCCCGAAGTGGTCCTGCCGATTCTGCCGCCGCGCACCGCGCCGCTCGCGCCTTGAGCCGCCGCTGGAATTGATCGTGCGGCGTTTAGGCGAAGTCGCCTAAACGCAGATGACGCGATCGATCTTAAAAAGCTTGGAGCGCGCTTCACGCGAAAGCCGGATTCGACGTTTTCGCGAGCTGCGCTCTATGTTTGGAATGTCGTGGCGCGCGAGTCGCGCCGGCTTTCCATGCGCCTTTTAATCTGGCGGATGCCGGCAAGCTGACCCCGAAACGCATCGATCGCGTCGCGCTCCTCTTGGTCGCGTGGCTCGAAATTTTTCAGCAGGATTTCGAGCGCGTCGCCGATGCGGCCCAATTGGCGGCCGTAGCTGCCGACTTCTTCGAGAATTTCCTGCTCTACCTCAGGGCGAGGGGTTTGCCCGAAATTGACATTGATGATCCCAAACGACGCGCCTTGCTGAAAAAAGGTCAAAGGATTGATCGGCTGGAAAAGTCGCTCAGGCGCCAGTGAAATTTGAAACGGTTTCGACATGATCTGCTTTCCTTCCAACTCGTTGTGAATAGCTAGAGCGCGCTCTGAGCGAAAACCGGCTCGCGCTTTTCGCGGCGCGCCCTAGTTCCTTGAATTGACTCAATTTCTATGCCGAACCGGCGTCCGCTTTGGCGGAAAATACTCTAAGCGGCCTTCTCATTTTTCTCCCAACGCAGCACCGGCTTTCTCGCCGCCAGCGTTTCATCGACGCGGCGGCGCGGCGCGAGCCGCGGGGCCTGGGTGAAACGCGTCAGATCTCCGGCCTTGGCGCTTTGCGCAAGATCGCGCAGCGTCGCGATGAAGAGATCGAGAGAGGCCTTGGATTCCGATTCCGTCGGCTCGATGAGCATGGCGCCATGCGCGACGAGCGGGAAATAGATCGTCATCGGATGATAGCCTTCGTCGATCATCGCCTTGGCGAAATCGAGCGTCGTCACGCCGGTTCCGCGCAGCCAGGCGTCGTCGAACAGCACTTCATGCATGCAGATTCGATCGCCGAACGGCTGAGTCATCAAATCGCGCAGCGACGCGCGGACATAATTCGCCGCGAGCACGGCGTCTTTCGAGGCCTGCGCCAGCCCGTCGGCGCCATGCGCCAGCATATAGGCGAGCGCCCGCACGAACATGCCCATCTGCCCGTGGAAGGCGGTGAGGCGGCCGAAGCTCTGCGTCCCCTCAGCGTCTTCGACAAGCTCCAGCGCGTCGCCCTTGCGGCGAATGAAGGGGACGGGCGCGAAAGGCGCGAGACGTTCCGATAGAACCACAGGGCCGGCGCCCGGTCCGCCGCCGCCATGCGGCGTCGAGAAGGTCTTGTGCAGATTGATATGCATGGCGTCGACGCCGAAGTCGCCCGGCCGCGCGACGCCGGCGACGGCGTTGAAATTCGCGCCGTCGCAATAGAAATAGCCGCCGGCCTCATGGACCGCCTCGGCGATCTCGACGATCTCGCGTTCGAACAGGCCACAAGTGTTGGGGTTGGTCAGCATGATCGCGGCGACATCGGCGCCGAGCGCCTCCTTGACCGCCTCGGCGCGCACGGTGCCATCCGGCGCCGCCGGCACGACGCGAACCGAAAAGCCGAGCAACGCCGCCGTCGCGGGATTGGTGCCATGTGCGGATTGCGGAATGAGCACGACATTGCGCGTCGCGCTTTCGCCCTTCGCCGCGATGGCCGTCTTGATCGCCATCATCCCGCAGAGTTCGCCATGCGCGCCGGCCTTCGGCGACAGCGCCACCGCCTGCATATTGGTCAGCGTCATCAGCCAGTCGGCGAGAGTCTGCATCAGCTCCAGCGCGCCCTGCGCGGTCGATTGCGGCTGAAGCGGATGAAGATCGGCGAAGCCCTCATAGCGCGCGATCTTTTCGTTGCTGCGCGGATTATGCTTCATCGTGCAGGAGCCGAGCGGATAGAGACCGGCGTCGATCGAATAATTCTTGCGCGACAGTCGCACATAATGGCGCATCGTCTCCGGTTCGGTAAGGCCCGGCAAACCGATGGGCGTCTTGCGCTCGAGCGCGCCGAGTCGCGTCGCGACCGGCGCCGGCGCATCGATGTCGACGCCGGTCGCGTCAAGGCGGCCGATGTCGAAGAGCAGCGGCTCTTCCTGATCGAGCCCGCGATTGCTGGTGAAGGTCGCGGGAATTCTGTCGTCGTCGAGCGGTTCGACAATCGCGGGTCTGTCGAGCATCAGAGCGACTCCTTCAGCGCCGCGACGAAGGCGTCGCGATCTTCATTTGTATTGACTTCGGTGCTGGCGACGATGAGGAGATCGTCGAGGCCGGCGCGCGGCAAAAGCCGCGAGACGGGAACGCCGGCGAGGACGCCCCGCGCCGCCATTTTCTCGACGAGCGCGGCGGCGTCGCCCTCGACGCGCAGCGTAAATTCATTGAAGAAATTCTCGTTGAGAACCTCGACCTTCGGAACGTTGCCTAGCATTTCCGCCAGCAGGACGGCGTTGGCATGGTTGACCTGCGCGAGCCGCGTCAGCCCTGCTTCGCCGAGCAAGGTCAGATGAATGTTGAAGGCGAGCGCGCAGAGGCCGGAATTGGTGCAGATGTTCGACGTCGCCTTGTCGCGGCGGATATGCTGCTCGCGCGTCGACAGCGTCAGCACATAGGCGCGCCTGCCGTCGGCGTCGACGCTTTCGCCGGCGAGACGGCCGGGCATCTGCCGCAAAAATTCGTGCCGCGTGGCGAAGAGGCCGACATAGGGTCCGCCGAAATTCAGCGCATTGCCGATCGACTGGCCTTCGCCGACGACGATGTCGGCGCCCATCTCGCCTGGCGATTTGAGAAGGCCGAGCGACATGGCTTCGGTGAAGACGGCGACGAGCAGCGCGCCATTCTTATGGCAGGCTTCCGCAACCTTCGTCAGATCGCGCAGATTGCCGAAAACATCGGGCGTCTGCACGACGACGCAGGAAAATGTGTCGTCGATCTGCGCGATGAGATTTTCGACGGCGCGAATGTCAGGCGCCATCGTCTCGACCTCATCTTCGGCAAGGCGCGAGATGGTGCGCACCACTTCGGCGTAATGTGGATGCAACCCGCCAGAAAGAAGCGCCTTGCGCCGCCTGGTCAAGCGATGCGCCATCAGCACGGCCTCGGCGGTCGCGGTGGAGCCGTCATACATTGAGGCGTTGGCGACTTCCATGCCGGTCAAGAGAGCGACCTGGGTCTGGAATTCGAACAGATATTGCAGCGTGCCCTGAGAAATTTCGGGCTGATAGGGCGTGTAGCTGGTCAGGAATTCCGAGCGCTGAATGAGATGATCGACGCTTGCGGGAATGTGATGCTTATAGGCGCCGGCGCCGACGAAGAAAGGCGCGCGCGACGCGGGCAGATTGCGCGCGGCGAGGCGAGCGAAGAAGCGCTCGACGTTGAGTTCCGACTTGCCATTCGGCAGTGGGAGCGGCGTTTTCAGCAGCGTCTGAGGCGGCGCGTCGGCGTAAAGCTCTTCGATGGACGGGACGCCGATCGCCGCGAGCATCGCGTTTCTGTCGGGTTCTGACAATGGATGATAGCGCATCGCTAATTTTCCTTGCGCTCAAAGCGTCTTCAGAAAGCTCGAATAGGCGGGCTCATCCATCAGCGAAGCGCATTCGCCGGGATCGCTGATCCGCAGCTTGACCAGCCAGCCGCGTCCGAGCGGATCATCATTGACGAGCGCCGGGGTTTCGCCGAGCTCCGGATTCACTTCAACGACTTCGCCGCTCAACGGCGAATAGACTTCGCTCGCCGCCTTCACGCTTTCGATGACGGCAACCTCCTTGCCCTTCGCGACCTTCTTGCCGACATCTGGCAATTCGATGAAAACGATGTCGCCAAGTTGCGCCTGCGCGTAATCCGATATGCCCAGCGTCGCGACATCGCCGTCGAGCGCGACATATTCATGGTCCTTGGAGTAGCGGAGATCGCTCATCTCGCGTCCTTTCCAGCCGGCGGTTTGAAATAGCGATGCGTAACGAAAGGCAGCGCCGCCACATCGACCGCGATGCGCTTGTCGCGCAGCGTCGCTGATAGCGTCTCGCCGACTTTCGCGTATTTGATGGCGACATAGCCCATCGCGATCGGGCGCTGCAGCGTCGGCGAAAAGCCGCCCGACGTGACATGTCCGACGACATTCTCAGATGCATAAAGCTCTGCGCCCTCGCGCAACGGCGCCTTCGATTGCGGAAGAAGTCCCATTCGCAGGCGCGAAGGACCCTGCTCGAATGCTTGGCGAATGCGCGCGTCGCCGGGGAATCCGCCCTCGGCGCGCCGGCGTTTGCCGATCGACCAGCCGAGACCCGCTTCGACCGTGTCGGTGGTTTCGTCGAGATCGTGACCGTAGAGCGGCAGGCCGGCCTCCAGGCGCAGAGCGTCGCGCGCGCCGAGACCCGCCGGCGCAACCTCTTCATGCGCGAGCAGAAGATGCGCGAGGTCCTCGGCGTGTTCGGCGCGCACCGACAGTTCGAAGCCGTCTTCGCCAGTATAGCCGCTGCGCGACACGAAGAGCGGCGCGCCGCCAAAATCGAAGGCGCGCCAGCCCATGAAAGCAAGGTCCTCGGCGCCGGGGAGGAGTGCGCCGAGGACCGCGGCCGCGCGCGGCCCCTGAAGGGCGAGCAGCGCGCGGTCTAAGGGATTGAAGTCGAACTGCCGAAGCGCGTCGCCGATGAGCGCGAAGTCATGCTGCTTGCGCGCGGCGTTGACGACGAGAAGCAGCCGCTCCTCGACGCCCGGCAGTCGCGTGATCATGAGATCGTCGAGAATGCCGCCATTCTCGTTGAGGAGCTGCGTGTAGCGCGTGCGCTCCCGCGCAAGCGAGATCAAATCCGCCGGCGTCAAAGATTCGAGCGCTCGCGCCGCGCCGGCGCCGCCAAGAATCGCCTGCCCCATATGCGAAACGTCGAACAGGCTGGCGGCGCGCCGCGTATGAAGCGTTTCCGCGACGATGCCGGCCTCGTATTGCAGCGGCATGTCGTAGCCGGCAAAGGGCGCCATGCGCGCGCCAAGCCGCCGATGCAACGCATCGAGCGGAAGCTTGATCAGCGCTGGCGCAGGGGTCGCGACGTCGATCTCGGTCACGGTCACGGTCACGGTCAACTCCGGCAGAACATGGCTCGCGCAGCAAAGCTTTAACTTTGCAGCGCGCCCCCTCTGTCCGGTGACCTGAGAGATTTCCCTGCGCAAAAGCCGCAGGTTACGCCCTTCGGTGGGCGAAACGCTCGCGCGCCTCGCCGCTTTCCAGAGTTATGCTTCGTCGCGGTCCTTTAGCCTGAGCGTTTCCGGGGCGGTTTCGCCTTCGGCGCCGGCGCAAGCGCCGGTCTCTCCCGCGAAGAAGTTTGACCTCTTTTCAAGATGTGGGCGATTCGCGCGATCGTCAATCCTGCCGGCTGCGTCTTTTTTTTGCAGCGCGCTAAAGCCGGCTATTGGATCGCAATGATTCAGTGGCGTTTCGGCGCCCGCATGCGATAGACGCCGTCGTCGTCGCGCTCGAAGGTTTCATCGACCTGCGGGTGACGGACCGGCCGGTTGCTGTCGTCGGGCAGAAGATTCTGCTCCGACACATAGGCGACATATTCGGTTTCGGCATTTTCGGCGAAGAGATGGTAAAAGGGCTGGTCCTTGCGCGGACGCAATTCTTCGGGAATCGACAGCCACCATTCCTCGGTGTTGGCGAAGACCGGGTCGACGTCATAGATCACGCCGCGAAACGGATAACGGCGATGCTTGACCACCTGCCCGATGGCGAATTTGGCGACGTTCTCGCGCGGCATTCGAAAGCGCCCTTACAAGGCTGTTTACTTGCTTTTTACTAACGCAGAGGGCGACCGATCGTCAATTGCGTCGCGCCGCCGGCCGCATTTACAACCCATAGATCCTGGCGAAGTCGGCGTCTTTCGCGGCGACCTGTGTGGCAAGGTCGACGACGACCTTGCATTGCTTCCAGGTGGCGTCGTCCTGCATGCGGCCGTCGATCATCACTGCGCCGGTGCCGTCCGGCATGGCTTCGAGCACCCGCTTGGCGAAGGCGACTTCCTGCGGATCGGGCGAGAAGACCTTTTTGGCGATGGCGATCTGCGACGGATGCAGCGACCAGGCGCCGGCGCAGCCGAGCAAAAACGCGTTGCGGAACTGCGCCTCGCAGGCCGGCGAGTCGGAGAAATCGCCAAAGGGGCCGTAGAACGCCTTGATGCCGGCGGAGGCGCAGGCGTCGACCATCTTGGCGATGGTGTAATGCCAAAGGTCCTGCTGGTAGGAGGCGCGCAACCCCTGTCCCGGCTCGGCGTCGGCGATCACCTTATAGTCGGGATGGCCGCCGCCGACGCGCGTTGTCTTCATCGCCCGGGAGGCGGCGAGATCGGCCGGACCCAGCGAAATGCCATGCATGCGCGGCGACGCTGAAGCGATGGCGTCGACATTTTTGACGCCTTCCGCCGTTTCCAGAATCGCGTGAATAAGGATCGGCTTTTTCACGCCATGGCGGGCTTCGAGCTGCGCCAAAAGCTGGTCGAGATAGGCGATGTCCCAGGGACCTTCGACCTTGGGCAGCATGACGACGTCGAGCTTATCGCCAACGGCGCCGACGATGTCGATCATGTCGTCGAGCGCCCAGGGGCTGTTGAGCGCATTCATGCGCGTCCACAGGCCGGTCGAGCCGAAGTCGGTCGCCTTGGCCATCTCGATGAAGCCGGCGCGAGCCGCCTGCTTGGCGTCGGCTGGGATCGCGTCTTCGAGATTGCCGAGAACAACGTCGACCTGTTTGACGAGTTCGGGGACCTTGGCGCGCAATTTTTCCAGATGCGGCGGCACGAAATGAATCATCCGCTCGACCTTGACGGGCGGCTCCCGCAGAGGCGCCGGGGCGCCGATGGCGAGCGGACGGTAGAATTGATTAGGCAGTTTCATTTCTGTCGCAACTCCGGCGAAAAGCTGCGTCGAGCTAAACCACTTGCGTCGCCTTGGCAATGGCGCGCGCTGTCACGGGCGCGCGCCGCTCAACCAGCCACCGCGTCGCAGAGCAGCTTGATGTTGAGCGCGATGATCGCCGTCGCGATGACCGCCGCGACGGCGGTGGTCCGCCTCGGCGCGACGAGTTCGCCCATGACGCTGCGCTGCGCCGTGAAGGCGACGAGCGGCACCACGGCGAAGGGCAAAGTCACGCTCAGCGCCACCTGGCTCAAGACGAGCAGCTGCGCTGTCGCCGATTCGCCGGCGTAAAGCGTCACCCCGATCGCCGGCGCGATGGCGATGCTGCGGGTGATGAGGCGCCGCAACGCCGGCTTCATCCGCAGCCGCACGAACCCCTCCATCACGATCTGGCCGGTGAGGGTGGCCGTCACCGTGGAATTCAACCCGCAGGCGATCAGCGCTACGGCGAAAAGCGTCGCCGCGACCGGCTGTCCAAGCAGCGGCGCGATCAGCCTGTAGGCTTCGCCAAGCTCGGCGACTTCTGTGTGGCCGGTCGCGTGGAAAACGGCGGCCGCTAGAACCAGTATCGCGCCATTGATGAGCAAAGCGAGAAACAGCGCCAGCGTGCTGTCGATCACCGCGAAGCGGATCGCCTCGCGCTTCTTTTCGATGGGCTCGGCGACGGCGCGGGTCTGCACGACGAAGGAATGCAGAAAGAGATTGTGCGGCATCACCGTCGCGCCGAGAATGCCCAGTCCGATGTAGAGCATTTCGGGATCGGTGAAAAAACGGCGCGTGGGGATCAGACCCGCCGCGACCTGCGCCATGTCTGGGCGCGCCATGATGAGCTGGGCGGTAAACGACATTGTGATCAGCGCCAGCATCGCCACGACGAAAAGCTCGATTTTGCGAAAGCCGACGCGTTCCAGCGCAAGCACCAGAAAAGTGTCGAGCACGGTGACGAGAATGCCGACCGCGAGCGGCAGGCCGAACAGCAATTGCAGGCCGATCGCCGTGCCGATCACTTCCGCGAGGTCGGTGGCGAAAATGCCGACTTCAGCCAGGAGCCAAAGACTTACCGCCGCCGGGAAGGAATAATGCTTCCGACAGGCCTGCGCGAGGTCGAGCTCCGCGCCGACCCCGAGCCGCGCCGCAAGCGACTGCAGCACGATCGCCATCAGGCTGGAGAGCACCGCGACGAACAGCAGCGCCGTGCCGAATTTCGACCCGCCGGCGAGCGCCGTCGCCCAATTGCCTGGGTCCATGTAGCCGGTGGCGACGAGATAGCCCGGACCAAGAAAGACGAAGAGTCGCCGAAGAAATTTGCCGCCCTCGGGCACATGCACCGATCGGCGCATATCGCCTCGTTGCGGAATCGGCGCATGGGCGGTCGTCGCTGGCGTCACAATTTTCTCCACAGCCGCGCCGGCGATCGCCGGACGTGGGATTTCCTCCGCGAGGAGTTTTCGCCTTAAGGCTGTCCTTTGTCACCCATGTAAATCTTGGGCGCTATATTTCAGCGGTGGGCGAAGCACTTGGCGCACGCCGAACTTGTCTAGCGCGGCGAATCTTTTCAAGCCGGGTCGTCGCCGCGCAAAATCGATCATATGCTAACGCGATCAATCGATTCGCGCCGAAAACAGCGGGGTTTGTAAATGTTCCAACTCACGATCCCGATCAGCTCTGAAGGCGGACATCCGAGCTTTCACAACAACGTGCCCGACCCCGTGACATCGGGCGCCGAGTTGCCGACGTTCAAGTTCGAACTCGAAAAATCGCAAGGGCGCGTCGACGGCGCGAGCTATGGCAAGGAGGCGACCGTCGCCCAGCTGCCGATCTCCAAGGATATCGCCGGCGTGTCGATGCGCATGGAGCAGGGCGTCATGCGCGAACTGCATTGGCACGCGACGGCGGCGGAATGGGGATTCGTCACCGAGGGTCGAGTGCGCACCACCGTCATTGATCCGGCGGGCTGCTCCGAGACCAATGACTTCGAAGCGGGCGACCTTTGGTATTTCCCGCGCGGCCATGGCCATGTGATCGAGACGCTAGGCAAGGACCTCTGCCACTTCATTCTCGTCTTCGACAATGGCTATTTCTCCGAATTCGGCACCTTCAGCATCAGCGACTGGATCGGCCATGCGCCCAAGGAGCTGCTGGCGAAGAATTTCGGCGTGCCGGCGTCGACCTTCGACAGTTTCCCCAAGGAAGAGGTCTATTTCGCGAGGGGAAATATCCCGCCCGAAACCCCGGCGCCGCCGCTGCAGGGATGGAAGCCGCCGCCGCTCACCCACAAATACAGCCTGCTGTCGCAAAGGCCGTTTGAGACGTTCCCGGGCGGAATCGAATGGCGCGTCGATGGCGCGCAATTCCCGATTTCGACGACGATGACCGGCGTCGTTCTGGAAATGGAGCCGGGCGCGCTTCGCGAATTGCATTGGCATCCGAATGCTTCCGAATGGCAATATGTGCTGAGCGGCCAGCTTTGCGTCACGCTCTTTGGATCAAAGGGACGTTGGCGTCAGGAGACGTTCTCGAAAGGCGACGTCGGCTATATTCCGCAGGGCATGGGTCATTCGCTGGAAAATGTCGGGACCGACACGGTGCGCGTGCTCATCGTCTTCAACAATGCCCATTATCAGACGATCGATCTCTCGCAATGGATCGCCGGCAATCCGACCGACATTCTCGCGACGAATTTCGGCCAGGACCCGTCGGTGTTCGAGAAATTCCCGCGCCGGGACGTGTTCATGACGAAGTGAGTAATATGAAATCCGTTCGAATAGCTCGGCTGTCATTCCCGACGCGCGAAACGCGATCGGGAATTTAGAGCCACAGCCATGATCGTTGTTGTGACTCTGGATTCCCGGTCAGGCCTTCGGCCTGCCGGGAATGACGCTCTCCGAGCGAGCGAATGAGCCGGATGCCCAATAATGGGCGCGCGCCGGCAAGCTTCTTTATTTGCTGATCTTACGCAGTAGCGCCTCGAGCCCCTCGGGGAAGATCAGATCGTGGGAGACCGCGATCTCGTCAGCGTTCCACCAGCGCCAGCCGAGCACATGGATTTTTTCTTCCTCGGTCAGGTCGCGCGGCTTGGGCGCGAAGCGCGCGGTGCGGATGAGATAGTAGCGCTCGATCGCCTGATGCCAGTCGTCGCCGATCTCCATCGGAAATTCCCGCGTCGCGACGACCTCGCCTGGATCGATGACGGTCAGGCCCGTTTCTTCATAGACCTCCCGACGCAATGTCGATTCGAAGCTTTCGCCTTCCTTGACCGCGCCGCCCGGCGTCGCCCAGAAGTGATGATGCCCGAGCGCGAGAAAATGCGGCGTCAGTCCGCCGGCGTAGCGGATCAGCAGCACGTCATTTTCGTGATCGACGATCAGCGCGCGGGCGGCTTCGCGACGCGGCAACGCGCGGCCGTCCCACGGCGCGGCGATTTCGGCGCGACCCTCCGGCGACGCCCAATCGACGAGCGACCATTTTCCGTCCTCATAGGCGATCCAATTCGGCGTCGCGTTGAGCACCGGATGTTCGCGCTTCGCGTCGAGCGCCTTGCCGACGGCAAGGCGCCAGGCGATGTCGAGAACGCCGGCATGGGCGACGACGAGGACGGTCTGGCCGGCGCTTTCCTTGGCAATCTGGGTCAAAGCCTTGCGCACCCGCTCGGCGAAATGTTCGAGGCTCTCGCCTTGCGGCGCGGCGAAGTCCGGCTTGCGCGTGAGATAATTCATATAGATGTCGGCGTGCGCCGCCTGCACTTCGGCGTGCGTGTGTCCCTGCCAAACGCCGTCGTCTTTTTCGCGCAAGGCCGGAGTCTTGGCGACTTCGATGCCGCGCACGCCGGCGATCGGCTTCGCCGTGGCGAGCGCGCGACGCAAATCGCTCGAATAGACCCGGTCGAAATGCACGCCGCCAAGTTCCTTCGCCAAGGCCGCCGCCTGCGCGCGTCCGCGGGCGTTCAGCGCGATGTCGAATTGGCCCTGAAAGCGCCTTTCGATATTCCAGTTGGTCTCGCCGTGGCGCGCGAGACACAGAAGCGTGCGGGGCATGTCGTTTCGGATTTAAGGCGTGGAAGCCGCCATGCAAACCCGCCCGGCGTCCAGGCGTGCGGCGTCGGGCGTTCTATAGCTTTGGCGTGCAAAAGTCAGTCCGATTTCACGGAACGGCGGCGAATGACCGCAGGCGCCCAAAAGCGCGCTGCATATTTGAGATACGTCAACCGATCCGCCTTTGGGCGATTCTGCCTAAACGCAGCGCGATTTAATGTCTCAGGCCGGTGGTGAATTCGCCGCTCCGCAGCCGCGCCGGCAGGGTTTCGGCGAAGGCGGCGATTGCCTCCTCGCCATAGGTCGCGACCAATTCGCGCAATGCCGCGGACAAAGCGGCGTGCGCGAAGGAATCGCTTTCGATCCCCGCGAGGATCGCCTCTGCGAAAGCCTCGGTGACATAGGCGAGAGCGGCTCGCTGCTGCTCACCGCCCAAGTCGTTCAACGAGGCGATGTTCAATGGGTTCATGGCGTCACTTTAAAGAAGCCGCTCGCGCCGCGCGAGGCGACGCTCGCCGGAAGGTTAATTTCGCTAATGAACCCTCAGGGATTTCCATAACGATAGGTAATGTCGCGGGTCAGCTGCGAAGCTTCCGCCAGATAGCGGGAAATCGCGGTTTTCGCGTTGGGCGTGCAGGCGCGATAGGTCAGTTCGTAGCCGCGAAATCCGCGGTTGAAGGAGGCCATCAACTTCTGGCGGCGCGATCCGCTCGGCGCGTCGGCGTCGAGCAGCGCAGCCATTTTTACGCGCCATTCGTCGCCGTCGCCGGCGCCGCAGAGGTCCCGCAAAAAAGACAGCGCGCCGAGGACTTCGGAGAGCCTTGTGATCTGCGGCTCATAGGGCGGCGGCGGGCGCTCGGGCCCGCTCGGCGCCGACCCTTGCGTCGCGGTCGCTCCCGACGCGCCTGGAGCTTGCGGCTTCGCCTGCCCCTGCCCTGCGGCGTCCCGCTTGCGCGGCGGCGGACGCTCGGTCCGCCGCGGTTCCGGCGCCCGATGGTGGCGCGGACTGTCGAAGCCGCCGAACAGAAAATCGAAGGGGTCTTGAGCGACCGCCTCGCTCGCCAGGAGCGTCGAGGCGACCGCTGCGGCGAGCGTCGCCGCCGTGCGCTTTGAATGCGCCGTCATGGGTAGAGCCGCTCCTTTCGCCAAGATTCGTCGGGCACCGGCCGGTAAAAGCGGACGCGGTCGTGAAGCCTGAACGGCCGATCGGACCAGAATTCCATCGCGATCGGCGCAATTCGGAAACCCCGCCAATAGGGCGGCCGGGGAATCGCGCCGAACGCATATTTGGCGGCGAAGGCGGCCACCGATTTTTCGAGCGCGAAGCGGCTCTCCAGCGGCCGTGACTGCTGGCTCGCCCAAGCGCCGATGCGGGAGTCGCGGGGCCGGCTGGCGAAATAGTCGTCCGCCTCGGCGTCGCTGACAGGGACGACGGGTCCGCGCAGCCGCACCTGACGGCGAAGCGACTTCCAGTGAAAAAGCCCCGCCGCCTGCCTATTTTCCTCGAGCTGGCGCCCCTTGGCGCTCTCGGCGTTGGTGTAGAATACGAAGCCGTCGGGCGTCCATTCCTTCAGCAGCACCATGCGCGCGTCGGGCAGGCCGCCGGCGTCCGCCGTCGCCAGGACCATCGCCTCGGGATCGTTCGGCTCCTTGCTTTTCGCTTCCTCGAACCATTGCGCGAACAATGCGAAAGGCTCGGCGGCGTCGACAAAGTCACCGGGCGTTAACGCGTTCAAGCGAGAATCCTTTCTCAAGCCGAGCCAATGTTCGGCGCTTCGAAGGTGGCCTTTTGCAAATCCTGCGCGTCAGACATACCGCCGCTTGCGCCATTGCTCAAATGTCGCGCGGCGCATGGCTTATCGCCCTGTCGGCGACAGCCGGCGGGCTCGCCGGCTGTTCGATCGCCGTGCCGATGGTCTCGAAGCCTTCCATGTGGAATTCGGATCGCGTCGCATCCGACGTCACCAGCACTATACCGAAGTCCGCGCCGAAATTGTCGCACGCGCTGGAGGGGGAAGATCTTCGCCGCGCCACCGCCGCCATGAGCACCGCGCTCGATCCGCAGGGAAGCGGGGCGAGTGTCAATTGGGACAATCCGCAGACCGGCGCCAAGGGCTCCTTCACGCCGATTGGCCAGCCCTATCCGCTGGAAGGCAGGATCTGCCGCGCCTTCCAGGCCGACATTGCGGTGAAGGAAACGCAGGAAAGCCTGCAGGGCGCCGCCTGTCGCGAAAAAACTGACGAATGGGCGCTCACCGAGGTGAAGCCATTCAGGAAAGGGTGACATGTCTGCGCCCTTCGGCAGAAGGCTGATTGTCACGACCATCGCCGCGATCCTTGCGATTCCGGCGTTTTTTCTCTTTGCGCGCGCCGTCGCCGCGTGGAAGCAGGGCTACGGCTGGGCGGAAATGGATTGGGACGACAAGGGTTATACGTCGATCGCGGATTTCCTGCGCGCCGCCGACGTCGGCAAGCGGCCGATCGACGTCAACGGCCAGTCCTGCGTCGAATATTTCCTCTACCGGGAAGGCATGACGGTGAAAATCGTCTGCCCGCGAGGGCGAAGCTAAAGCAAAACGCCTGGGTTGAGGATGCGGTTCGGATCGAGCGCCGATTTGATCGCGCGCATGGCGTCGAGCGCGGCGGGGTCCTTGGTTTCGCGCAATAGATCGCGCTTCAGCCGTCCGATGCCATGTTCGGCGGAGATCGAGCCGCCAAGTTCGCGCACCACGCCATGCACGATGGCGTTGACCTCTGTCCATTGCGCAATGAATTCCGCCTTGTCGGCGCCGACGGGTTGCGAAATGTTATAGTGGATGTTGCCGTCGCCCATATGGCCGAAGGGAACCGGCCGCGCCTCAGGGAAAGCCTCGCGCAGCCGTCGCCCAGCTTCTTCAATGAAATGCGGAATTTCGTTCACCGGCACGGCGACATCATGCTTGATCGAGCCGCCCTCCCGCTTTTGCGCTTCCGACATGCTTTCGCGCAGCTTCCACAGCGCGCCCGCCTGATCGAGCGATTGGGCGAGCGTCGCATCCTGCGCCAGTCCAGCGTCGAGCGCGGCGGCGAGAATTTGCGCGGCGACGCGCTCGGCTTCGCCCTCCGAGAAGGCCGCAAGCTCGACAAGCGCATACCAGTCATGCGGCTGCGCCAGAGGATCGCGCGTTCCGGGAATATGGCGCAGGACCAGCGCCATTCCCGGTCGCGACATGATCTCGAAGGCGTGGAGCATCGGTCCTGCGCGGCCCTTGACGAAGTTCAAGAGTTGCAACGCCTGGGCGGGATCGTGCAGTCCAAGAAACGCGACGGCGCGCGCGCGCGGACGAGGAAAGAGCTTGAGCGTCGCGGCGGTGACGACGCCGAGCGTGCCTTCCGAGCCGATGAAGAGCCGCGTCAGATCGTAACCAGTATTGTCCTTGCGCAGCGCGCCGAGGGTCGAGAGCAGCCTTCCGTCGGCGAGCGCGACCTCGACCCCTAGCGCGAGGTCGCGCATCGACCCATAAGCGATGACATGAACGCCGCCGGCGTTGGTCGAAAGATTGCCGCCGATGGTGCAGCTGCCTTCCGACGCCAGCGACAGCGGGAAATAGCGGTCGGCGCCCTGCGCAGCGTCTTGCGCCTGCGCCAGCGTCACGCCGGCCTCGACGGTCATCGCGTCGGCGATGGGGTCGACGGCGCGGATCCGGTTGAGCCTTTCGAGCGAAAGCACGACCGAAGCGCCGCTTGCGTCGGGGGTCTGGCCGCCGACAAGCCCGGTATTGCCGCCTTGGGGGGTGACGGGCGTGCCGGCTTCATTGCATAGCGCAAGAATATCGCCGACTTCGCGCGCGGTTCGCGGCTTGAGCACGCAGAGCGCGCGGCCATGATAAAGGTCACGGGGCTCGGCCAGATAGGGCGACATCGCCGCCGGATCGGTTACGACGGCCGTCTCGCCGACAATGGCCGCGAGACGAGAGATCAGAAAAGGCGCTTCAGACCGATTGGCTGTCACAGTCAGTAGGATGCGCCCTTTTTGTCGCGCTGTCCTTAGCGATAAGGACGGCGGCTATTATCTTTGCAGCGCGCGTAAACATAGGCGCGCATGGCGACAGGCGCGCTCGCGAGGACGACACTGCACAATGTTGCGGCGATAAGCGCATTCATCATGACGTTCTCCTTCCAGATCACGGAAATCATTCAACTTCCGGCTACGCTGGACTACCTCGCAAATCCTATGCCCGATTCGGTGGACCGGCAATACCGCAGAGCAAGACTGCTGCGTCCGAATGTCGCTTCTTGACCCTCCTGTGACATTCTCGGCACAGCAGCGTGACGGCGGCGCCGACAAATTCATCCCAATAGCCGCCGTTTTGGCGATTTGCGCCTGCTCTCCTTCTCGAAAACCGCGACGATCTCGACATGCGCCGCATAGCGGAACTGGTCGAGAGGCGCGATTTCACGAATGACGAACCCGCCTTTGAGCAAAATTGCGGCGTCGCGGGCGAAACTTTGTGCATGGCAGGAGACAGCGACGACGATCGGGATTCCCGATCGCGCGATTTCGGCCGCTTGAGCGGCGGCGCCGGCGCGCGGCGGATCGAAGACGATGGCGTCGAAACCATTGAGTTCGCTGGCGCTTAACGGGCGGGTAAAGAGATCGCGCTCGATTCCCTCAAGCGTGCGCAGGCCCTGCGCCGCCTGGGCGGCGGCGCGCATGGCGGCGATCGCGGCCCCGTCCGAATCATAGGCTTTGACCTTGGCCCGCCGTGCGAGGCGAAGCGCGAAGGCGCCGACGCCGCTGAAAAGATCGGCGACGAATCGCGCCTTAGCGGTCGCCTTTAGGACTCGCGCCGCGATTTCATCCTCGCCGCGCTGCGTCGCCTGCAGGAAGGCGCCGGCGGGAAGCGTCAGCGTCGCCTCGCCAATGTTGATTTGCGGCGCGCGACGCAGCGCGACGAGCCTGCCGTGATTTGTCAGCCGCGCGAGATCATGCGCGTCGGCCGCGGTTATCAAGGCGCTCGTTTCCTCATCGATGAGCGGACGGGCGCCGCGCAGCTCGATGTCGAGACCGCCAAGCGTCGCCGTGACGGCGATGTCGAGCGGCTTGCCGCGCGGCGCAAGAACTGCGGCGATGGCGCGCGCTGCGGTCAACGCGCCGTCGAGCTCGGGCGCGAGCAAGGGGCAGGAGTCGATTTCGACGATCCGATGCGAGCGCGCCGCCATGAAACCGACGCTCGCCTGTCCGGAGTCGAATCGCGCGTGAAAGGTCACGCGGCGCCGGCCGGCGCCATGCGCGTCGACGAGCGGCGCCACGTCGCATGTAAGTCCCGCGTTCGACAGGGCGCTTTGGACAAGGCTTCGCTTCCACTCGGCATAAGCGTCGGCGCGAAGCGTCTGCACGGCGCAGCCGCCGCAATCCATAAAGTGGGGACAGACCGGCGCGATCCGCTGCGGCGAAGCTTCGACGATGTCGACGAGTTGGGCGTGGTCGCTGTCGACCTGCGCGGTCACGATTTCGCCGGGCAGCGCATAGGGAATGAAGACGCGCTTCTCATGCAGCAGCGCGACGCCCTCGCCGCGAGAGCCGAGACGCTCAATGACGAGACGCTCGGCGCTCATGATCGCGCGGCATGAACAAGAAACTCACGATTGCCGTCGCCGCCTTCGATCGGCGAGGGAATGACGCCGCGAACCTGCCAGCCGAGCGCTTCGATTTCTTTCTCGATGCTTGCGCAGACCTGCGCGTGAATTTTTTCGTCGCGCACCACGCCCTTCTTCACCGCAGCGTGGCCCGCCTCGAACTGTGGCTTGATCAGCGCGACAAGATCGGCGCGCGGCGCAGCGAGCGAAAGAACCAGCGGCAATAGCGCCGTGAGCGAAATGAAGCTCGCGTCGATCACGATCAAACTCGGCGCGTCGGTAAGTTGCTCGATCGTCAGCGTGCGCGCGTCCTGGCCTTCGAGTGAGGTCACGCGCGAATCGGCTCGCAGTCTTTCGTGCAATTGTCCGTGACCCACATCGACGGCGACGACATGGCGCGCGCCCTGCGTCAGCAGAACATCGGTGAAGCCGCCGGTCGAAGCGCCGACGTCAAGACAGAATCGTCCCTTCGGATCGACGCCGAAATGTGTGAGCGCATGCGCGAGCTTCACGCCGCCGCGCGAGACCCATGGATAGGGCGGGCGGGCAACGATATTGGCGTCTGAGGCGATCGGCTCGGATGGCTTCTTCACGATGCGGCCGTCGACGCTGACGAGGCCGGCTTCGATCGCCTCGCGCGCCTTGGCGCGGCTCTCGAAAAGCCCGCGCGCGTGGAGCGCCGTATCGGCGCGGCTCGCGCCCATCGTCATTCTCCCGTCTGCAACAGCGTGCCGGCGCGCCGCGCGCTTTGCAGCAGCCGGCCAAACCCGGCCGACGCCGCCGCGAACAGAACCACGTCGATCGTCAAGCCCTGCGCCAGCAAGTCCCAATGGATCACATGATCGATCAATATGCCGCGAAGACCTTCGAACACATAGGTCGGCGGCAGCATCCAAGAGAACGGCTGCAACCATGTCGGCAGCGTGGTCACCGGATAATAGACGGCGGCGAGCGGCTGCACGAGGAACATCAGCGACCAGACGAGACTTTCGGCGCCCAGTCCAAAGCGCAGCAGAATGCCGGAGACGAAGAGCCCGATGCTCCAGGCGAAGAACATCAGCACGATGAAGAAGGCCGCGAAAGCGATCCCGAGCGTCCAGAGATTGAAGCCGAAGAACAGGATCGCAAAGATCGTGACGGGAAGCACGCCGACGGTCAGTCGAATGAGGCTCATCGCGACGAGCGCGCTGACAAATTCCGCCGGCCGCAGCGGGCTCATCAAAATATTGGGCAGATTGCGCGACCACATTTCCTCGATGAAGGAAAAGCAGAAGCCCTGCTGCCCGCGCAGCAGAATGTCCCACAAAAGAATCGCGCCGATGAGCGTGCCGGCGGCCTGCGCCGCGCCGCCCGGCGCCGCGAGCGCGCCGGCGCGCATCAGATAGGTCTGCAAAAATCCCCAAGTGAGGAGCTGAACGGTCGGCCAATAGACCAAATCGAGCACGCGCGTGCGCGAGGCGCGCAGAAGATAGGCGTAACGCAGCACCATCGCGCCGACGCGTTTGAAGGAGAAATTCATGCCGCGTCTCCCTCGACGCGGCCGCGGGCGACGTCGAGAAAAACTTCTTCGAGCGTGTCGCGGCCATAGCGCGCCAGGAGATTTGCCGGCGAATCGTCGTCGACCAGCGTTCCGTCCTTGAGCATCAGCACGCGATCGCAGAGACGCTCGACCTCGTTCATATTGTGCGAGGCGAGCAGGATCGCGCAATTATGAGACTTCCGATGCGCCTCCAATCGCGCCCGCACCCAATCTGCCGTGTCCGGGTCAAGCGAGGCGGTCGGCTCGTCGAGCAACAAAAGCTGGGGGTCGTTGATCAGCGACTTGGCGATGGCGACGCGCGTCTTCTGGCCGGCGGACAAGCGTCCGGTCTGCCGGTCGAGAAAATCGCCGAGCGCGAGATCCTCGGCGAGCCGCTCGATCTTCGCATCGAGATCCTCGATGTCATAGAGCATGCCGAAGACGCGCAGATTTTGCCGCACGGTGAGGCGATGCGGCAAGTCGACATAGGGGCTTTCGAAATTCATGCGGCCGAGCGCGCCATAGCGATCGCGCGACATGTCGCAGCCAAAGACATGGATCGAGCCTTCGGTCGGCTCGATCAGTCCCATCACCATGCCGATGGTGGTGGTCTTGCCTGCGCCATTGCCGCCGAGCAAACCGGTGACCGAGCCCGCCTCAAGCGAGAAATCGAGCGGCCCCACGACTCTGCGATTGTCGTAATTTTTCGAAAGGCCGGCGACGGCAAGCGTCGGCGCGGCGGGAGTGGCTGACATGCGCGCACATTATCGTCGCGCTCCGGCGACGCAAGCGCATCTCATATATTAATATTTCAATGATGCCTTTTTGAACAAAGGCCCTTCTCTACTTCTGACACGCCGGACAATGGAATGTCGAGCGCCCGGACTGGACGACGCGCGTAATCGTTCCCTTGCAACCCGGCGTCGGGCAGGCCGCGCCTTCGCGGTCATAGACGCGAAAACTGTGCTGGAAATAGCCGAGCGAGCCATCGGTCTGGCGATGGTCGCGCAAGGACGAGCCGCCCGCCTTGAGCGCGTCGTTTAAGACATCCTTGATCGCCTGCGGCAGCCGCGCCAGCGCCGCCTTAGGCCTGCCGCCCGGTGTGACGAGGGAGCCGGCGGCGCGCAGCGGCGAGATGCGCGCGCGATACGCCGCTTCGCAGACATAGATATTGCCGAGCCCGGCGATCAGACGCTGGTCGAGGAGAAGCGCCTTGACCGGCGCCGCGCGTCCGCGAAAGGCGCCGGCAAGGAAGGCGGCGTCGAGCGCGTCGCTCAAAGGCTCGACGCCGAGACCGGAAAGGCGCTGGTCAGCGCCGATCTCATCTGTCGCGACGAGCAGCATGCAGCCAAAACGGCGCGGATCGTTGTAGATGACGCGCTTTCCATGATCGAGATGGAAAACGACATGGTCATGCGCAGCAATCTTGCCGCTGGAGGGGCGCCGGTCGCCCGGCGTTTCGTCATCGATGCGAAAGGACCCGCTCATGCCAAAATGCATGATCAGCGAATTCGCATCGTCGAGATCGGCGATGAGATATTTGGCGCGGCGGCGAAGGTCGAGCACCCGCCGGCCCTGAAGTCGCGCGGCGAAGCGCTCGGGAAAGGGAAGGCGCAGATCATGGCGGCGCAGCTCGACGTGCGCGATCGTCGCGCCGACGAGCGCCGGGGCTAGTCCCCGCCGCACGGTTTCGACCTCGGGCAGTTCGGGCATAATTCGGGTTCATCCCGTTACGAAGTGCCGGCGCGCCGGGGCGGCGCGGGCGTAGCCACCGGGCCGGCGACAGGCTATACCGTCCCCTTCCTTCCTCGTCACCCGAGCGCCTGATGATTGATCGAAGTTCCGAGCGAGAGGGCTCGACCCATTTCGGCTATTCCGAAGTCCCCTTGAGCGAGAAACAGGGCCTCGTCGACGACGTCTTTCACAAGGTCGCGCGGCGCTACGACATCATGAACGATCTGATGTCGGGGGGCATGCACCGGCTGTGGAAGGACACGCTCGCCGCCAAGGTCAATGCGCGCGGGCGCCGGGACTTTCGTCACCTGGACGTCGCCGGCGGCACCGGCGACATTGCCTTTCGCATCGCCGCCGCGGCCGCGCATGACGCCGAAATTGTCGTGCTCGACATCAATGGCGAAATGCTCGAAGTCGGCAAGGACCGAGCGAAGGAGCGCGGCCTTTCCGGCGTCGAATTCGTGCAGGCGAACGCCGAATCGCTGCCCTTTCCCGATGCGCATTTCGACAGCTACACGATCGCCTTCGGCATCCGCAACGTGCCGCGCATCGAGGTTGCGCTCAGCGAAGCCCATCGCGTTCTGAAACCCGGCGGCCGTTTCCTCTGCCTTGAGTTTTCGCATGTCGCCGTTCCGGGACTCGACAAGCTTTATGAAGCCTATTCGTTCAATGTCATTCCGACGATCGGCAAATTCGTCGCCGGAGACTCCGAGCCCTACCGCTATCTCGTCGAATCGATCCGCAAATTTCCGAGCGCGGAGGAATTCGAACGGATGATCCGCAAGGCGGGCTTTCGCCGCACCGGCTATGAGCGGCTGACCGGCGGCGTGGTGGCGATCCACTCCGGCTGGAAGAGCTGATCCTTAAAGAGCGGCGGCATTCGTGATACTTGGCGTCAGTCATTTCTATCGTCTGGCGCGCGCCGGCTACATCATGGCGCGCGAAGGCGTCTTTGCGCTGCTCGATCCCGCGCTTCTGCCGCCGGCGGCGGCGCCGCTGGTGCGTTTCGCCAATCTCTTCGCCGGCGGCAAGCGCGACGGCGCCGGCAAGGCGCTGGTGCGCGCCCTGGCGCAGATCGGCCCATCTTACGTGAAGCTCGGCCAGTTTCTGGCGACCCGTCCGGACATTGTCGGCGGCGAGATCGCCGACGCACTGACCGCGCTGCAGGACCGGATGGAGCCCTTCGGCCGCGACAAGGCCGTCGCCATCATTGAAAAGGCGCTGGGCAGAAACATCGACGAACTCTTCGTCTCTTTCGGCGAGCCGGTCGCAGCGGCCTCCGTCGCCCAGGTGCATGTGGCCGAGGCGCGCTACAAGGAGGGCGTGCGCAAGGTTGCGGTGAAAGTGCTGCGGCCGGGAATCGAAAGCCAGTTCGCCGTCGATTTGCGCGACATGTATCGGATCGCGCGTCTCGCCGAGCGCTATTCCTCGGAGGCGCGGCGCCTGCGCATGATCGAAGTGGTTGATACGCTGGCCCGCACGGTGCGGCTTGAAACCGACTTTCGTCTCGAAGCCGCGGCGGCCTCGGAATTCGCCGACAATGTCGCTGGGGATCCGGAAATTCACGTGCCGCGCGTCGACTGGAGCCGCACCGACCGTGAAGTCCTGACGCTCGAATGGATCGACGGCATTCCGCTGTCGGATATGGAGCGGGTCGCGGCCGAGGGGCATGACCTGAAGGCGATCGGCCGCAATGTGCTGCAGTCCTTCCTGCGCCACGCGATGCGCGATGGCTTTTTTCACGCCGACATGCATCAGGGCAATTTGTTCGTCGACAAGAAGGGAAGGCTCGTCGCCATCGACTTTGGCATCATGGGGCGTCTGGGCCTCAAGGAGCGCCGGTTCCTCGCCGAAATCCTCTATGGATTCATCATTCGCGATTATAAGCGCGTCGCCGAGGTTCATTTCGAGGCGGGCTATGTTCCCGCGACTCATTCGGTCGAGGAATTTTCCCAAGCGCTGCGCGCGATCGGCGAGCCGATGCATACGATCAACGCCGCCGATATTTCGATGGCGCGTCTCTTGACGCTGCTGTTCGAAGTGACGGCGCTCTTCGACATGCGCACCCGCACTGAGCTGGTGCTCTTGCAAAAGACGATGGTCGTCGCTGAGGGCGTCGCCCGCGCCTTCGATCCGACGCTCGATATCTGGAAGACCTGCGATCCCGTCGTGCGATCGTGGATCGAGGAAAATCTCGGGGTCAAGGCGAAGGTCGAGGACGCGAGCAGGAGCGTCGTGGAATTGGCGAAGCTCGCGACCCATCTGCCGCAGACCCTGGCGGAGGCGGAACTGGCGATCCATCGCGTGTCAAAGATGGCGGAGGAAGGCGTCGAATTGTCGGACCGTTCGCTCGACGCGCTTTCGGAAATGAGACGCCGGTCCGACCGCTGGTTCCTGCTCGCCGTGATCGCTCTGGCACTGCTGGCGGTGTGGATTTTTTAGCGAGCGCGGCGCGCCGCCCCGCGCTCCCCCCTACGGGATCGGCGTGATGCGCAGGGCGGTTCGCGGTCGCGGAATTTTGCCGTCGCGGACCCTGGGTTCGCGGCGCCACTCCTCCCCGAGCTTCGCGAGTTGCGCGCCGCGCTTCAGCATTTCCTCGAGTTCCGCGGGCGTCTGTCTATATTCGGCGGCGAGATCGGGATAGCGGTCGAGAAAATCGCGAAACGGCTCGGCGCCTTTCACCCCGTCATAGGACTGCGCCACTTCGTCGAGCGTCTGCTCCATGCGCGCCATGGCGACGAGAAAGCGTCGCCAGCGATGCGCGTCGAGATCGAATTCTTCGAGACGCTCGCCGGCTTGCCGGCCGAGATCGGCAAGGCGGCTAATCGTCGGCGCGTCCATCGCGATATTGAGGCCGCCTTCTTCTCCTTTAAGGCCGATATGCGCGATGCGCTCGCGATAGCCGGGCAATACGCTTTGCAGATTGTCCTGCCAATCCTTCGCCGAATCGACGAGCCGCAGAAGGAAGGGGACGAGACCTTCAAAGCCGATGACCGGACGATTGATCCCTTCGCGCGCTTTTTTGTGCAGCCAGACGCGGTCATTGGGTCCGCCGCTGCTGCGCCGCTCGTCGTAAGCGTCGAGCGATATGGCGAAGGTTGGATGATTGGGCAGAAGACTGTCGAAGAAATGGATCGGGAAATTGCTGGAAAGACCGCCGTCGCTAAAGAGGCAGCGTCGCAGCCGCTGCTGGTCGCTTTTCTCCCGGTAGAGAAAGTCCCGCCGCCAGAGCGGCACGGCGCTGATCAGGCCGGGAAAGCTCAGGCTCATGCGCGCCGCGACGAGAACCGGCAATTCATCCCTGTCGGGAAAATGGAAGAACTCGCCCTTTTCTCCCTGCGTCGGCGCGTAAGGCCGGCAGACACGCGTGAGATAGTCGATCACGGGCGCCGGAAAGAGCTTTCGCCATTCGCCGAGCTCGAAGACGAATCCATATGTTTCGCCGTCGCGCGCACCCGACTCGCTGTCGAAGGGCAGCGTATAGGGGCGCATTTCCATCAGGCTCGTCGTCATCATCATCAGCCCGATGTGATCGCGGCCTTCGGCGGGTTTTTCGAGATCGCCGAAAGTGAGCGGCGCGGCCCTTCCCTTTCGGCCCGCCGTCTCTTCGATGAGGCGGGCGAGCCAGTCTGTGAAGCCCTCGCCCTCGCCGCCGGGCTGCGTCAGGCCAGGGCAAAGACCGTAATCGTCGGCGGGAAGCTCCTTCGTGAGCGCAAAAAAAATCCGCCCGATGAGCGCAACGACGACGCCGACGATGCCGATGACGACGCCGACGAGGAGCGCGGCGAGCGGCCCGCAGCCGCCCGCCGACATGAGGATCAACGCGGCGATTCCTGGAACGGCGCCGATCGCGGCGGCGCCGGAATAGCCTTTTATGGCGGCGCCAATGACGCCCGCGATCTTCCCGAAGGTCGATTTCGCTTCGAGCAGCGCGACGAAAATCTCGAAGAGCGGCCGCAAGGCAGGCGTCGGCTGAAACAGGCGCCGCAGATTGGGGCCGATTTCGCTCGGAACCTCTTCGAGCCGCGCGAAGCCGCCGGTCTCGCTGAAGCGGCCATATTCCGCAGCCGCCGCGGCCGCCGCCGCCATCGCCCCGGCCGAGGTTCCGCCGATATTGGCGAATCGATATTGTTTGGCGAGCGTGACGATCGCCAGCGGATAGACGACGCCGCTGGTGATCCCGCCCTTCATGACGATGTCGCAGACTTTATCGGGATGGGTGAAAGCGCTTTCCCTGGAATTCATATGAGAATCCTCTTTCAAATAAGGAGATAAGGAATTCTACGCGTATGAATAATTGAAAACGCGCGCACCATAAAAAGGATGCCATGGATTGAGTCGAAAACTTCGGCGTCATTCCCGACGCGCGCTTTGCGCGCGATCGGGAATCCAGAGCAAAACCAGCATTCTTGAATTGGCTCTGGAATCCCGGTCAGGCCTTCGGCCTGCCGGGAATGGCAAATCCCGCGTACAGATCGACCGGAGTCGGAGTTAGGAAGGGTGCGCGATTTCTTGTTCGAACTGTTGGGCGCGCGCCTATTTCACCCCGACCAGTTCCACGTCGAAGATCAGCCAGGCGTGCGGCGGGATAACGCCGCCGGCGCCGCGCGCGCCATAGCCGAGCTCCGGCGGAATCACCAGCGTGCGCTTGCCGCCGACCTTCATGCCTTCGACGCCTTCGTCCCAGCCCTTGATCACCTGGCCCTGGCCAAGCGGAAATTCGAACGGTTGGCCGCGATCATGCGAGGAATCGAATTTCTTGCCCTTCTCGCCATTGTTGTAGAGCCAGCCGGTGTAATGCACCGCCGCGGTCTGGCCGACCTTCGCGGTCGCGCCCTTCCCGACCTTGGTGTCCTTGTATTGAAGGCCGGTCAGGCTTTTGGTCATTTCCGCTTCGGCGCGGACGTCAACTGTGATCGCGAGGCTCGCGATCGCGGCGAAGGCGGCCAGAACTGTTCTTGATACAAGGCGCATCTTTCGTTCCTCCAGCTTTAAACCGCCGCCATGTTCCTCAAGGCGAGGACAGGCGAACCCTATCCCAGAACCTCATTGTCGCGGGCGAGTTGCAGCAAATCCTTCTGCGGCCGCGCGCCGACATGCGAAATGATCTCCGCCGCGGCGAGCGCGCCGAGCATGGCGCTGCGTTCATGCGGCAAGTCCTGCGCATAACCGGCAAGAAAGCCAGCGGCGAAGAGATCGCCGGCGCCGGTCGTGTCGACGACCTCCTCGACCGGGAAGGCCGGCGTCGCGACGGCGCTCGCGCCATTGGCGACCACGCAGCCCTTTTCCGACCGGGTGACGATGCCGAGAATTCCGTGTTCGGCGCGCAGCGCCGCGAGCGCCGTGTCGAAATCGCCAGTTTCATAGAGCGCATGCAATTCGCTCTCATTGGCGAAAACAATGTCGACGACCCGGTCGCGAATGAGCGAGAGAAATTCGCCGCGATAGCGATCGACGCAGAAACTGTCGGACAGCGTAAGCGCCACTTTGCGTCCGTTGGCGCGCGAGATTTTCGCTGCTTTCAGGAAAGCTTCCTTGGCGCCCGGCGGGTCCCACAGATAGCCCTCCATATAAAGAACTTTCGCGCGCGCGACCGCCTCCTCGTCGATATCGGCCGGCGCGAGCGCCTGACAGGCGCCGAGAAAAGTGTTCATCGTGCGCTGGCCGTCCGGCGTCACGAAGATCAGGCAACGCGCCGTCGCGGCGCCGCCGGCCGCGAAGGGCGTGTCGAAGGCGACGCCCGCCTTGCGGATGTCATGCGCGAATTCGCGCCCAGCGTCGTCTTCTTTCACTTTCCCGACGAATCCGGCGGCGCGCCCGAGGCTGGCGAGGCCGGCCATGGTGTTTGCGGCTGAGCCGCCAGATATGACCGTCGTCGGGCCCATCGCCGCATAGAGCTCAGCGGCGCGCGCTTCGTCGACAAGCGTCATCGAGCCTTTGCGCAGTCCCGCCTGAAGCAGATCGTCGTCCTCGGCGCGGGCGATCGTGTCGACGATGGCGTTGCCGATGCCCAGCACGTCAAATGATGAGGTCATGAGAGGCGATCGTCCGATGAAGATAGATGATTGGACGCCTTCGCGCCGCAGGCGTGGTGTTTAGCACTGCGGCGCTGGCCAGTCGATCAGGCGCGATGCGCGGCGGCCGGAACGCCTAGAGCGCGCTCTAAGCTTTTGGAATCGATCACGTTATCCGCATTTGAGCGATTCCGCCCCAATGCGGATAACCCGATCTAGGGCGGCTATTTGCAGATCGGCGGCAGGATCACTTCAACGACGAGGACGATCAGCGCCGCGGTCACGAAGGCCGGCACCGGGCGCAGCGACACATGGCGGAACAGGAAGGCGTACATGAACGCCATCCAGATCAGGATCGGGAAGAGCAAAAAACGCAGCAGCTTTTCCGTCGGCAGCGGCGGCGGCAGGGCGATGCCGAAGACGAGATGCAGGATCGTATAGGCGAGCGCCGCAATGGCGCCCATGATCGCAAGCGCCAACGCCGTGCGCTGAAACTTTGCGTCCTCCTTGAGAACGCGCAGCAGGCCGTAAGTCGCGCCATACAGAAAGCCAGCGCTCAATATTCCATAGATCAGGCTTCCGAGCAGCGAATGATTGAACGCCTGCGCGATCGCCTGAAGCACGCCATAGGCGCCGAAAGCGCCCAGCATTAATTCACGAGAATCGGGCAGGGACAGTTGCGACGCTTCAAGATTGATCATCTTGAGCACGGTCTGCGGCGTCTGCTCGTTGAGATACGGAATATTGATCGGCATGGAGAGCGTTTCCCTTATGGCTGGGAAGGCGAAAGCCCTGCCCGCATTGAAGCGAAAAGCCGTGCGACCCAGCGCGCCGGGAAGGCGCTGGCCGGGCCGCACGACCAATTGGCGCCTCTCTAGCACGCTTTGGCGGAGTGCGAAAATGGCGATCCTGATGTTGCGACGCGAAGCCGCCGCTTACGGCAGGCGACGGCTCCACTCTTCGCGGGCGATCACGTCGACGACGCGACGCGACGCCTCGCGCCAGGCGACGCGCAGGACCTTCTCGGGGTCCCCCGCGCGCCGGCCGTCGAGAAAATCGGCGATCGTCTCCGCCAGCGCCTTTGCGTCATTGACGCGAAAATAGAGCGCCCCCGACCCGCCGACCTCGCGAAAGACCGGAATATCGCTGCAGATCGCTGGACGGCCGCGCCGCGCCGCCTCGACGATCGGAAGGCCGAAGCCTTCCGCATAGGACGGGAAGATCAACGCGGCCGCATGATCATAGAGATAGGAAAGCGCATCGTCGTCGACGTCGTCGAACCAGAACAGCCGACGACCGAATTCGGCATGCGTGAGAATCTCGTTGACCGTCGCTTCCTCAAACCAGCCGCGCCGCCCGACGACGATCAGCCGAATGTCGCGTCCATTCGCCCAAAGTTCTTCGAAGGCGCGGATCGCGACGCGCTGGCCCTTGCGCGGCTCGATCGTGCCCACGGCGAGAAAGACCGGGGCGTCGCCCGTAACCGCCGCTCTTATCTTCTCATTCGGCGCGGCGTCGGCGCGCAGCGCTAGATCGGAGCCGCAGTGGAACCAGCCGATCTTGAGCCCGGCACGGTGCGGAAGACCTTGCGCGGCGACATAGTCGGCGAGTTCGTCGGCCACGGTTTGCGAAATCGCCAAAAAACTGTCGCTTTCGAGGAGCGCCTTGCGCAGCCAGGCGCGATAGCGCGGCACCGTCACTTCATGGCAGGCGTGCGGATAAAGCTCGGGAATGAGATCGAAGATGCAGGTGACGACCGCGCCGCCCTCGTCGCGAATCTTTTCAAAAATCGGCGCAAGCTCGTCGAACGCGTTCCAGCTGTCGGAAAGCATCAGAAATCGGTCGCCGGCTTCGATGGCGATTTCCGAGTCGGGCCCGGCGTCGCCGCCGACAAGCTCGGCGATGAAACCGTTGGCGGTCAGCAGGCGCCCGCCGGCGCAGCGAACGGCGATGGCAGGGATGTCGAAGCTTTCGTCGCCATAAAGGCCGCGCGTCACTTCCTTGACGACCCGCTGAATGCCGGTGCCCGCATCGCGCTTGATGGTTCCGGTCACGTCGACCAGCAGCCGGCGCGCCGGCAGCGGCGCGCGCCGCGCAGCGGAAGCGGGCGCCGCAGGCGCCAATGGAGTCGCCTGGGACGGCGGCGGGCGAAACCGCGCGGCGATAGCATTCGCGCTGTCGGCGATGAAAGCTTCGATCGGCCGAAGAAAGCGGTAGATGTGGCCGGAAACCGAATAGATCAGCCGATAGCGCTCATGAGTCAGATGCAGGAGTTCGGCGCGCAAATAATCGAGCTGGAATTCAAGCAGGCGAATGCGCTCGCGATCCTCATCGCGCTCTCGATTCTGCCGCTCGCTCATGATCCCTTGCTCATGACGACGCCAGAGCGGCTTGCGCCTCAGCGGCGCGGGCGTCGATGAGAAGCGCCCGCAGCATGTCGTCTATGTCGTGGCGCGGACGCCAGCCGGTCGCCTCGGCAAGCTTCGTCGCGTCGCAGGCGACGCTGGCGAGGTCGCTGCCGCCGGGCCGCAGCAGCGCCGGATCGACCTCGACGTCAACGTTCGCCTTGGACTGTCCGCGCAGGCGATCGAGCAGCGCCTCCAGGCGATGCGCCGTCCCGGACGCGATGTTGAAGATCGAGACGGGCGCCGGCAGGTCGGGCGCTTTTTCGATCAGCCGCAGATAGGCGTCGATCACGTCGCGCACGTCGAGAAAATCGCGCGCCTTCGACAGATCGCCGACTTTGATCAGCGGCGCGACGCGGCCCGACTCGATCGCGGCGATCTGCGCGGCGAAGGAGGCGAGCGCAAAATTGCGATTGCGCTGGCCGGGTCCGGAATGATTGACCGGTCGCGCCACGATCAGCCGTCCTTGCGGCGCGAGCAGATCCGCAAGCGCGCTCTCCGCGGCGACCTTCGAGCGGCTATAGACATCGACCGGGCGCAGCGGCGCGTCTTCGCTCAACATGCCGTCGCGAAAGCTCGCACCATAGGCCGCCGCCGTCGAGGCGAAGAGAAACGTGGCCGTGGGACAGTGATGGGCGACCGCCGCGCCAAGCGCGAAGGAGCCGCAAAAATTCACCCGCCAGCTCAATTCGGCAGCATGCAGCGCTTGGCCGATCGACGCTTGACCCGCGAGATGGACGATGAGATCGGGGCGCAGGCGCGCTATGAGCGCGTCGATCGCGGCTTCGTCGACGAGATCGGCGACGGCCGCCGCGAAACCCTCATGGCCGCCAGATTCTCCGGGACGCAACAACATCGCCCGGGCAGCCTGCGGATAGGCCTTCGCCAGAGCGCCGCAAAGGTGGCTGCCGACGAACCCGGCGCCGCCCGTCACCAAAATGCGCTCGAAGGCGGCCATCGCGCCCTTCGCCTCAGGTTAGGCCGACTCGCGCCGCAGCCGATCGAGATCGGCGTCAACCATCTCGCAGATCATCTCACGAAGATCGATCTCCGGCTTCCAGCCGAGAACCCGCTGCGCCTTGCTGGAATCGCCGAGCAGGACGTCGACCTCGGCCGGACGATAGAACTCGGGGTCGATGACGACGAATTTTTCCATGTCGAGGCCCGCGTGGTCAAAAGCGATTCGGCACATGTCCCGCACCGTGGTGGTGACGCCGGTCGCGACAACATAGTCGTCCGGCGTCTCCTGCTGCAGCATCAGCCACATGGCGCGCACGTAATCCTTTGCGTGCCCCCAATCCCGCTTGGCGTCGATATTGCCCAGACGCAATTCCTTGGCAAGGCCGAGCTTAATCGATGCGACGCCGCTCGTCACCTTGCGGGTGACAAATTCGACGCCGCGCAGCGGGCTTTCGTGATTGAACAGAATGCCGGAAGAAGCGTGGAGGCCGAAACTCTCGCGGTAATTCACCGTGATCCAATGGCCGTAAAGCTTCGCCACGGCGTAAGGGCTGCGCGGATAGAAGGGGGTTTTCTCGCTTTGCATCGGCTCCTGAATGAGCCCGTACATTTCTGAGGATGACGCCTGATAGAAGCGCGCTTTCGAAGCCCCGAGCCGCATCGCTTCCAGCATGTTGGTCACGCCCACGCCGGTGACGTTGGCGGTGAGCACCGGCTGGCGCCAGGAGGAAGCGACGTAGGATTGCGCCGCGAGATTGTAGATTTCATCCGGCTGGACGGCCTGAACGGTGCGCAACAGGCTTGAGAGATCGGCGAGATCGGCGTCGTGCAAATTTACTTTGCCGCTGATGCCGAGCCAGCGCAGCCGATGGTCCTCGACGCCCCGATGCGACGAGCGCCGCACCACGCCATGCACCTCATAACCCTTGTCGAGCAAAAATTGTGAAAGATAGGCCCCGTCCTGTCCTGTAACGCCGGTCACCAGCGCGCGCTTGGTCATCAATGATCCTGTTCAAAATGCCCGGCGGGCCGTAACGAGGCGAGGCTTTCACGCCGGCGCAGCTTCAGACGATGATCGCCCAAGCCACGGGCGCTGCAAGCGGGCGTGCGACGCCATTACAAAATCAGGGCGCCTTAAGCAAGAGTGTGGACGGAAAGGCCGGCGGCAGGAGGCCGCCGGCGGCCGACAAAGGCTCCTGAGGGCGGTTTAGGCCTCTTTGTCAGGCGGCGGCAATTTGCCTTCCGGCGTCGCCTTGTCGATTGCTTCCGGCAAATATTGGGCGAGAATCGCCTTCGCCTTTTCGAGGTCGATTCCGGCGTTCTTGGCGATTTCCTTCAACTTGTCGGCGTTGATCGCCTTGCCGATGTCGATCTCGCTGATCTTTTCATTTGGGCCAAGGCCGATCCATGAGTGGACCTGCTTGCCAAGTCCGGAATTCTCGAAATTCTTGACGACGCCGTCGAGGCCGCCCTGCTTCTCCACATATTCCTTAACGAGGCTCAGGGCTTCAGCGCCGATCACGCCGCCAGCGATCGCTTTAAGCCAACTCATGCTCATCTCCCTTTAAAAATGTCGTGCGCATCGCGCCGCGCTAGGTCAGATAAGGCGGGGCGCGGGCTTTACAATGTCGGGCGGTCGCCGGCTTGGGCTAACTTATTTATTCAAATAGCAAATCGTCGTTTTGCCGGCCCCAGCGGCGGATTTCCCGCCAGATGTCTGAAGCCGTTTCGGCATAGTGGAAAAGATGACGGTCTTGTGGCTCGATCACGCCCTCTTCGAGCAGAAAATCGATGTCGAAGGCGCGCCGCCAATAGCTTTCGCCGACGAGAATGATCGGGATCGGCTTGACCTTGCCGGTCTGCACGAGGGTGAGCGTCTCGAATAATTCGTCGAAGGTGCCGAAGCCCCCAGGAAAGGCGACGAGCGCCCGCGCCCGCAGCATGAAATGCATCTTGCGCAGCGCGAAATAGCGGAAACGCAGGCAAAGCGACGGCGTGACATAGGTATTTGGGAGTTGCTCGTGGGGTAGGGTGATATTGAGCCCCACTGTCGCGGCGCCGGCTTCGAAAGCGCCGCGGTTCGCCGCCTCCATGATGCCCGGACCGCCGCCGGTGACGATGGCGAGACGCGGCAGGTCGCCGCTCTCGCGCGCGGCGCCGACGAGCGCGCCAAATTCGCGCGCGATTTCATAATAGCGCGAATTTTCGCGGATTCGCTTGGCGACCGAAAGCCGTCGTGCAAGCGTCGCGTCGTCGGGATTGGCGCTTGCGAGCGCCTGCGCTTCGGCGAGCCGGCGTTCAGCCAGAGCGGGTTCGACGATGCGGGTCGAGCCGAAGACGACGATCGTGGCGGCGACGCCGTGCCGGCGCAGCAAGGATTCGGCCTTCAGATATTCGAGATTGAGGCGCGGTCCGCGCGCCTCGGCCGAGGCGAGAAAATCAATGTCCTCGTCCGCCTTGCGATAGGAGGGGCTGGAGAGGATCGCCTGAAGGCGCTTGGCGGCGGCAAGATCGGGAACGTCGGGGGCCGGCGATCGGGACTGCGCTCCCTCGCCAGACTCGGGGCGAGAATTTCGTTCGTCGTCGCTTGGGGTCAATCGTCGCTCCTTGCGTCCGCTCCTTGGCGCGTTTCTTTATTTCCGTTTCGCCGCGGCGTATATGACCCGCCGGACGCCAAAGGGCGTAGATTTGTCAAGGAGCAAGGCGACAGCGCATGGCCGGGCATAGTCAATTTAAAAATATCATGCACAAAAAGGGCAAGCAGGACGCGATCCGCTCCAAGCTCTTTTCCAAGCTGGCCCGCGAAATTACCGTCGCCGCCAAGATGGGCCTGCCCGACCCCAATATGAACGCGCGCCTGCGCGCCGCCGTTCTCGCCGCCCGGGCGGAGAACATGCCGAAGGACAATATCGAGCGCGCGATCAAGAAGGCCTCGGGCGCCGACGCCGAAACCTACGACGAAGTCCGCTATGAGGGCTACGCGCCCGGCGGCGTCGCGGTGATCATCGAAGCCCTGACCGACAATCGCAACCGCACCGCCGGAGAAGTCCGCTCCTATTTCACCAAGGCGGGCGGCGCGCTCGCCGAGACCGGAGCTGTGTCCTTCATGTTCGACCGCGTCGGCCTCGTCGAATTCGACAAGAAAGCGGCGACGGAGGACGCGATGATGGAGGCGGCGATCGACGCCGGCGCCGACGACGTCGCGAGTACCGACGAGACTCACGAAGTGATCACCTCGGTCGAGTCGCTGCGCGACGTCGCCAAGGCGCTCGAAGAGAAATTCGGCGAGCCGCGCAAGGCGAACCTCGTCTGGCGTCCGCAGAACACGATCAAGGTCGACGATGAGTCGGGCGAGAAAATCTTGAAGCTTGTCGGCTTGCTCGAGGATAATGACGACGTCCAGAACGTCTATGCCAATTTCGAGGTCTCGGACGCGCTCGTCGCCAAGCTCGCGGGCTAGCATTGCGGCAGGAGCGGCGACGCCGGTCCCCGCGCGGCGGTGAGAGATGCACAACAAGCGGGGCTATCACCACGGGTCACTGAAGCAGGCGCTGATCGACGCCGCTCTGGAGATTCTCGCCGAGGGCGGACCGGCGGCGCTGACGCTCACCGAGGCCGCGCGCCGGGCCGGCGTTTCGCCGGCAGCCCCCTACCGTCACTTTACCGGACGCGACGCGCTGATCAGCGAACTGGCGCGCCGCGGCTTCGAAACCTTCGGCGCACGTATTGAGGCCGCCTGGGACGAAGGTCGGCCTGACGCCAAAAGCGCGCTACGCGCGATGTGCGCCGCCTATCTCAAATTTGCGCAGGACGAGCCCGGACTTTACGCCGCGATGTTCGGGCAGGCGCAGACGCTCGCCGATCCGGGTGCGGGCGGCGCCGCCGATCACGCCCTCGAAATCCTTTGGCGCGCCGTCGTCGCCTGGCTGCAACAGGCTGGCGCGCCGGCCCAAGGCGCGCGTTACGCGGCGCTGCAAATCTGGTCGCTCGCGCATGGCGTGGCGATGCTGACCATCTCGGGCCATTTCGATCCGGTCGAGAGCGCCGATCCTGCGCTCGTGCTCGAAAGCGCGGCTCAGGGAGTGATGGAAAGCGCGGCGGCGCGCGCCAAATCGGCGCCGGCCTAATCCGTGAATAAACCGCAGGCATCGCCGAATTACGCCTGAGCCTTAATCATTCGTTAACGTTAACGCCCTCAAATGAAGCAAATCATACTTGCGTGAGGCTGTCGTGCCGCAGGCGTCGTCAAAACATATTCGCTTCAGGGGTCGATCCTTCCCCGTTCTGACGCTCGAACCGGACGAGCCGCTCGAAGGCTGGTTCGAGCAATTGGACGCTTTGCTGGGACAGTCTCCCGCCTTCTTCGCCAAGAAGTCGATCGTCATTGACCTCGGCAAGATGGCGATCGAGCAGGCGCAACTTGGCGACCTCCTCGCAAATCTCAGCCGACGCGGCATACGCGTGATGGGCCTTTCCGGCGTTGATCCTTCATGGGCGTCGGACGAGCTGCCGCCGATTCTGGCCGGCGGTCGCGCCACGCCTCAACCGCCGGCGGAAGCCGGCGCAACGCCTGCGAGAGATGCAAGTTCGGGAACGCTGACCTCAAGCGAAGAAGCAGCCTTTAAGGACATCGCGAAGTCTCTCGGCTCGGACGGCGCGGCCGGAGTCGCATCGGCGACGCCGGCGACGCCCGCCGCGCCGCTGATCCTGGTCGAGCCGGTGCGCTCCGGCCAGTCGATCTATTACCCGGAGGGCGACGTGACCGTCATCGGCTCGGTCGCTTCGGGCGCTGAAATCATGGCGGGCGGCTCCGTGCACATCTACGGAACGCTGCGCGGCCGCGCCATGGCCGGCGCCTATGGCGAGAAGCGCGCGCGAATCTTCTGTCGCAGGCTTGAAGCCGAATTGCTCTCGGTTTGCGGCGTCTATCTCACCGCCGAAGAAATCTCGGCGAATATGCAGAGCCAATCCATTCAGGCCTGGCTCGAAAACGAGACGGTCAAAATCGCAAAGCTCGATTGAAAGAGGACGAGACAATGTCCAAAACTTTGGTGGTCACCTCCGGCAAGGGAGGCGTCGGCAAGACGACTTCGACCGCGGCGCTTGGCGCCGCTCTGGCGCAGCAGGGCCATAAGGTCGCAGTCGTCGATTTCGACGTCGGCCTGCGCAATCTCGACCTCATCATGGGCGCCGAGCGGCGTGTGGTCTACGACCTCATCAATGTCGCGCAGGGCGACGCCAAGCTCCATCAGGCGCTCATCCGCGACAAGCGGCTCGACAACCTCTATCTGCTGCCCGCTTCGCAAACGCGCGACAAGGACGCGCTGACGGAAGAGGGCGTGCAGAAAGTCATCGGCGAATTGCGCGAGAAATTCGATTGGATCGTCTGCGACAGTCCGGCGGGAATCGAGCGCGGCGCGACGCTGGCCATGCGCTTCGCCGATGTCGCGGTCGTCATCGCCAACCCCGAAGTCTCCTCGGTGCGCGACTCCGACCGCATCATCGGCCTGCTCGACGCCAAGACCGAGCGCGCAGAAAAAGGCGAGAAAGTCGACAAATTTCTGCTGCTCACCCGTTACGACCCAGGGCGCGCCGCGCGCGGCGAGATGCTGAGCGTCGAGGACGTGCTGGAAATTCTCTCCATCCCGCTCATCGGCATCGTGCCCGAGAGCGAAGAGGTGCTGCGGGCTTCGAACGTCGGCGCGCCGATCATCCTCCACAATGCGATGAGCGCCGCCGCATGCGCTTATTCGGAAGCGGCGAAACGGCTATGTGGCGAACGGACGCCGGTAACCATTCCCTCCGAGAAGAAGGGTTTGTTCGTTCGGCTCTTTGGTCGGAGGGCGGCATGAATATTTTCGGACTGTTCGGGCGCCGCAGCGCCACCGCGCCCGTTGCGCGCGAGCGCCTGCAGATTCTTCTCGCGCATGAACGCAAATCTGCGCGCGCATCCAATCTCATCTCCGTCCTGCACAAGGAAGTCCTCGCCGCGATCTCCAAGCACATCACGGTCGACCCCGACAAGGTGATGGTGAAGATGCACCGCAAGGAGGACATGTCGCTGCTCGAAATCGACATCGAGATCGAGTCTGACGCGACGCTCGAACCGGATGCGGGCTTCGCGGACGACGACGCCTTGGAAGACGATCTGAGCGGCAAGGCGGCCTGACCGGCCGCCGCCTCTTCAATCAACGACCAAACCTCTATCACTGGCGCTCTGCGCTGAGCGGGAGAAGAGCGCATAATATCGTCGCCCGCTTATCGTCGCCTCACATAAATATGGATGAATAGTTAGACCCATATTATTGGCTGCTTTTAATATGGAATGATTTCTGGTTCCTTATTTGCGTCTGACCGATTTATGAACGCCGATCCGCTCCTGGTTTCGCCTCAGGAAATTAAGGGCAAGCTTCCAGTCGTGGCCGAAACGCGCTCTCGCGATTGCCCTTGCACTTGCGCTAATGTTAATGCATATTACATTGCTGTCGGCCCCGCTTTGCGGCGGGCGGCCGTTGACAGAACTGGAGCCCATCATGAGCTGCCATCGTTATTCTCGCATGTCGTCATCCGGAGCGAGCGGATCGCCCTGGGGCCAATGCGGGCGCATGTCCTGGAGGCCCTACGAGATCGCGGCGATGATCCTCGGCTTCTTCATCTTCTGGCCGCTCGGCCTCGCGATTCTGTTCTGGAAACTTTGGCAGAAGAGCTACGGCTATGAAGGCGATTTCTTCGCCTTCGCTCAGGAGCAGGGCGCGCGAGTGAAGGAAGCCGTGAGCGGCGTCGCGCGCGAGAGTTCGGCCAGCTGGGGCGGCCCGTCCTTCATGCGCTCGACCGGTAATGTCGCCTTCGACGAATGGCGCGAAGGCGAACTGGCCCGGCTCGAGGAAGAGCGCCGCAAGCTTGCAGAAGCCGAGCGCGACTTCGCAGAGCACATCGACCAGCTGCGTCGCGCCCGCGACCGCGAGGAGTTCGAATCCTTCATGCGCGGCCGCAAGAACGGCGGCAAGGACGCGTAGCGGCGTCCAAGGCGCGGGCGTATCGCGGACGCCAATAAGCAGCAGGCGCAAATCGGCAGGCCCGATTTGCGCCTTTTTCCATATGTCGAAGCCCGTCTGCGCGACTGGCGTCATTCGCCGTGACGGCGAGCGAGGCGTCCCCAATTGGGATAGCCTCGCGAGCCCGTTCTCACCGCGGAATGACCGACCCTTTCCGCGTCAGCAGACCTCCTCTGACGTATCCGGTCTTGCCATTGTAGGTGACGTGGCACCAGCCGCTGCCGATTCCTCGCGGGCAGCCGAGAACGTCGACCGTTTCGCCGCCCGGAATGGTCTCGATGACCGATGAAAACATGCTCGCCCGCTTTTTCAGACTGGCGGCGTTGGTCGTCACGACCGGCTCAATGACGACCTCCGATCGGGACGCGCCTAGCACCGGCGCGTTCACCCATCCGGTCTTCGAACCATAGCGGACCTGGCACCAGCTGTGACGCCAACCCTCATTGCAGCTCAACACCTGCACATCGGCGCCGGCCGGTATCTTGCCGATTTTTTCCCACGACATCCCCGGTCCGGAACGTAACGTCGCTGGACTTTGGGCGGGGGTCGCGTGAGCGACGTCGAGGACAAGAAAGGCGACAATACCGACTGTCGCTGCAGCGAACATCTTTTGCATGACGAATTCTCCCACATTTGCGACAACATATTCTGTGTTCCTGCGTTGCGCCGCAGATCAGGCGAGCGGAAAGAGGCTTTTACTGCTCCATTTCGACGTTCTCTCAGAGGCGTTCCAACCTATTGATCATCGTTCAGTCGAGAAGAAAACGAACCACTGCGCTTGACTGTTCTTAATTGGGATAGACCTAAGGCTTTTCGAGACGGATTACATAAATTTTATCCTTGGGCTTTGGCCGCCGCCCCAGTCTCCGCGTCCGTCGGCCAAGGGTACGTTTCAACGTTCGTTCGTCGCGCCGCCCCAAGGCGGAAGCGCGTCTTGCGCGAAAATGGAAAGTCTTGCGCCCGACTGGGCTTCTCGCCAAAAGGCTCCGCGCGCCACAGCAGGTTTTTCGTCGGTGGCGTAGGAATCCTTCGCTTGGCGATTGCGCACAGCATCGGAAGTCCGAGCGCTTCCTTGCGCGACGAGGCGTCGAGCGCAACGCAGCGAAGCATTGAATTTGTCATGGAGAACGCTGAAATTGCGCGCCTCAAATCTGATCGGCGGAGGCTCGGTCGCACATGGCTTTACGGCGGATTGAAACCGAAATTGACATAGAGGCTCCGGCGGAGCGCGTCTGGGCCATTCTAACCGACTTTAACCATATGCCTTCCTGGAACCCTTTCATTAGATCGGTTTCCGGCGAGGCGACGTGCGGCGCGCAGCTTTCGATTCTCGTGTCTCCGCCCGGAAAGCGCGCGATGCGTTTCACGCCAACCGTCCTTTCAGTTCGACCCAACAGGGAATTGCGTTGGCTGGGCAGTCTCTTCGTCAAGGGGCTCTTCGACGGCGAACATTATTTCTTGCTGGAGCCGCGCAACGAGAGTGCGACGCGCTTCGTTCAAGGCGAGAATTTTTCGGGGCTCCTCGTTGGCCCCCTGAGCGGCGCCCTGCCTGCGACGCGCAGAGGATTCGAAGCCATGAATGTTGCGCTCAAACAATTGGCCGAGGCGCAAGACAGACTTCAGTGACGGGTTGCAACTTATCGGCTATAGATAGCGAAGACGTTTCGTCCCTTAGTCTTTGCCCGAGCATCGCGCCAAGGCGTGTTCGCTTGACGCAGGACGTTTTTGCTGCGGCCTGTATTTCCAGCAACCTTCCTCGCGTCAACCAAAGGTCAAAAGCGTCAATGCGCCAACCCACACGTCCATTCATAACGGCATATAAAAATCGGTCGTCCAAATCTCGGGCGTCCGATTCATGGAAGATCAAGGAGGATGAGAGCGCAAATGCGGCTCCCTCTCTTAATGAGCTCAGCGCCTTGCCGGCCGTTGAGATCGAACCCGACGCCGCCTATTTGGCCGCATTGAAAGCGGCGGATGCAGTATTCGGACGCGAGGCGGATAAGCATCCTGCAGTTCCTCCTCAACCAAATCGCATTCCGACGGGGCGCGTGCTCCCGAACTTGCTCCAAGAAAGCGTCGTAAACGCTCCTCCTGCGAGCGCCGCTTCTAAGAAGCCGCGCCGTGCGCGCCAGCCGGCGAAAGTTAAAGCGCCGGTTCAGACACCGCCCAAAAGGCCGAAGCGACAAGCAAAAGCGGTCGCGCCGACTCCCTCCGCTCAGCCAGCGAGAGTAAGCGAACCGGAGATCGTTCTCGTAACATCCCGTAGGGCAGGACGCGCCATTCGGGAAAAATGGGTGTTGAAGACGACGCTCAAGGCTGGCGAAAGATGGAAGCGGCGGCTGGGTAAATTCGCGCGTTGATTGCGATTCGCCACGACGCTGGCCGGCAGAGCAAGTCGTCTTGCGTCTTGCCCGCCCTTCCTCGGCGGCGTCTTCGCGACGTCGGCCGAGATTTTCTAAAAACCGGCTGTCGCGCCTGAGCTACGCCCCCCGAATTTCTCGCCGTTAACTACGCTTCTCGACTCCGCTTTAACGGCAGGGCGGCAATTCTCGCGGCATGGTCCGCCGCGCCCTTCAACCGCTGCTATTGCTGGCGCTCGCCGCGGCGTCGCTGTCCGGCTGCTCGATCGGCCAGAAGCCACAACGGCCGGCTTGGCGCACCCAGGCCGAAAACGCCTGCCTCGCCGAACGACGCGTCAGCCCTTCTGAATACATCGCCCTCGCGCCAGAGGTCGACGGACCCGGCATCTGCGGCCTGACCAGGCCGTTCAAGGTGACGGCGCTTCAGGGCGGCGCCGTCGCCTTCAATGCGACTGCGACCCTCGATTGCTCGATGGTCGCGGAACTCGACGCCTGGCTCGCCGACACCGTTCAGCCCGCCGCCGAGGCGCGCTTCGGTCAGCAAATCGTCCAGATCAATTCGATGGGCTCTTACGCCTGCCGCGGCATGAACAATCAGCGCTGGTCGCGGCTCTCGGAACATTCTTTCGGCAACGCGCTCGATATCGGCGGCTTCGTGCTCGCCGACGGCCGCGAGATCACGCTTGTCCGCGACTGGGGGCGCGGCGACGCGCAGACCAGCGCCTTTCTGATGGACGTGCATCGCGGCTCATGCGGCCATTTCTCGACGGTGCTCTCGCCGGGCTCCAACGCCTTCCACTACAATCATATCCACGTCGATCTGGCGATGCATGGCCGCTCTGGGCGCAGCATCTGCAAACCCGAGCCGCAAGAGACTCTGCCGCCGCCCGATTTCTCGCCGCTGATCGCGCAGCAGCGCGCGCCGGCGCCCGGTGCCGAGGAAGAGACCGACAATGACACGACCGGCAAGCCGCCGCTCGCCGCTTTCGAGGGGCCTGGAGCCGGCGCACGCGACGGGCTTGGACCGCTCGCCGGACCCGAGGCCTATGCGCCGCCGCTGCCGCCGCGCCGCGACGGGATCGGCCAGCTTCTCCACGATCCGGATCGGACCTCGAGCATCGGTCGGCGCGGAAGACTATAGATCGTCAGGTTTCAATCCCGTTCGCTTGGCGATTCTCGCCAACATTCGCGGCCCGATTTCTTCGCCGTCGTGGAAAGCGAAGATGAAATCAGGAAACCCGACTTTCCCATAGGTCCGGGGAGAGCCGGTTGACCGCTTTTCGGCCCAGCCTTTTCTTTCCAACGCCGCACGAAGGCGCTTCGCCCTTACGCTCGGCCATGGCGTCATGCGGCCGCGAAAGTGATTTCGATGGGCCCTATCGGGCTCTCGCCATATTCAATGCGGTCGGCGATTACCCGCAAGGCGAGCGCTTCAGCCTGAGCGATCGCCTCGTCGCGGGTCGGCGCATATTTGAGCGCGCCTGGAATTTCCACGATTTCCGCGATCCAGCGGCCGTCCTCTTCCTGTTCGGTCTCGACAGTCAGTTTCATCGCCGCCTCACCGCTTAGAGCCGGTCATATTCACCAGCCGCAGAATGAGCCACGCCGGCACAACGAAAACCGCGCCGGCGAGGACATAGCTGATAAGTTCCCTCACCGCACCAAAGCCCAATTGATAGATGCGGTCGAAGAAGGCCTGGACGCCGCGAAAAATATCGATCGGCCGAAGCTCAAGCCACATCAGCAAAGCGCCGACGACGAGCGAAATGACCAACAATCGCACGAAAGTGCTGACCGGCGAGCCGCCGAGGAAATTTTCAAGCGTATTGTTCGACGCCATCTCTTGGGTTTCCTGTGATGATGTGCCGGAGCCGGGCGCAATCAGATCGCGCCGGTCCTCCGGCGGCTTCGGCGGACGCGGCTTGTCGAGATGCGGCCAATTGGCGAAGGGTCCCTGATCAGTCACGCCGGGCGCATCCTCATGACCCTCATCATCCAGGGCTTCACGTCGCGCCTCCGGGCGACGTCTCTTCGCGGAAGAGGCGCATTATGCGGCGCAGAAAGCGCTCGGTAAAGGAGAGCGCGCGTTCGAATTCCTCTTCGCTGGGCGTCGCGTTCGGCCTTGCCCCTGGGGGCGCCGGCGCCGCGTCGGCGCGCGCTTTGAGCGCGGCGTTCTCCTTGCGCAGCCGGTCGATCTCGGCTTCGAGAGCGGCGCGCTCTTCGGCGCCAAGCCGACAGGCGGCGACGCCGTCCTTCACCGAACAATAGGACAGGGCGCCGGTTTCCTTGTTCAGGCGGACATAGCCGCCCTCTGCCGGGGTAAGCGCGAAGCGGTCGCCTTCCGGGGCCACGATCGGCGGCTGCGTCTCGGCGGCGGCCAAGGGTCCAAAACTCCCGGCAAGGATGATGGCAAGGATGATGGCGAGAAAAAAATGCCGCGCCTCAATCATGGGTCGCCGCTCGTTCGAGGAAACTGGCTCGCAGATGGGCGTTCCCGCTCTCCGCGTCAACCTGGGCCTTATGGCTCGCGCTTGAACGCCGCCACATGCTCCGCCATATAGCTGTAGCCGGACGGAGCGCTCTTGGGGCTCTGGCCGAAGAGGCGCCAACAGGGCTTCAGAAAGATGTCGCGTCCGCCGCTCAATTCGCCGTTCCTGCTCGGCTTCGATGAGATCGAACGAGCTCTCGACCGCGTCGCCCGCACCGCCTCCGACGGCTATCCGCCCTATAATATCGAGCGCCTTCCGCGCTGCGACGACGCGCCGGAGCGGCTACGGATCACGCTCGCCGTCGCCGGCTTCACCCGCGACCAGCTCGACGTGTCGCTCGAAGAGAGCCAGCTCGTCATTCGGGGGCGTCAGACCGAAGAGCGCGAGCGGCATTTTCTGCATCGCGGCATCGCCGCGCGGCAGTTCCAGCGCGCCTTTCTTCTCGCCGAAGGCATGCAGGTGCTAGGCGCCGATCTCGTCAACGGGCTGCTGTCGATCGATCTGGCGCGGCCCGAGCCGGAGCGGGTGATCAAGAAGATCGACATCGCGGCGCGCGATTGATCGCGCCTCCTCATTTTCCAGTTGACCGAGCCGGTCGTCTTCGCCGAAGCCGATGGAGCGACAAGGCGCGGCGCAGCTCTGGTCGCTAAAGCCAATCGCTTGAGCGCCTCCGCAGAAAGCCCTATCAGGAGCCATGTTCGAGCTTGGCGTTGCGCTTGTATTGATCGTCATCAACGGGATTTTCTCGTTGTCCGAGCTCGCGATCGTTTCGTCGCGCAAGATTCGGTTGAAGACCCTGGCCGCGGAAGGTCGCCGCGGCGCCGCGGCGGCCCTGGCGCTCGCCGAAAATCCGGGGCGTTTCCTCTCCACGGTGCAGATCGGGATCACGCTTGTCGGCGTTCTTGCCGGCGCTTTTTCCGGCGCGGCGCTCGGTCAGCGGCTCGCCCAGGAACTGCGCGCACATGGTTTGTCGGGCACTACCGCGGATTGGGTCGGCTATGGCGGCGTCATCGGCTTCATCACTTATCTGTCGGTGGTGATCGGCGAATTGCTGCCAAAGAGCATTGCGCTGCGCCATGCGGAAGCCATCGCCTGCAAGATGGCGGCGCCGATGGCGTTTCTTTCGACACTCGGCGCGCCGGTCGTTTGGCTGCTCGACGCATCGACGAAGCTCGTGCTGCTGCTGATCGGCCAGGCGAAAGAACCTCAGGCCGCCGTCACCGACGAGGAAATCAAGACGCTTGTCGCCGAGGCACATTCGGCGGGCTCGATCGAGGCCGACGAGCAGCAGATGATCGCCGGCGTGCTGCGCCTTGGCGACCGCGCCGCGCGCGCCCTGATGACGCCGCGCGCCGAGGTCGATTGGCTCGATCTCAGCGAGCCGGAAAACCTCTTGCGCGAAAAGCTCGTCGAGACGACGCATGCGCGCCTGCCGGTCAGCCGCGGCGACATGGACGACATGATCGGCGTGTTGCTCATTCGCGAATTGCTGGGGCCGGCGCTGCGGGGCGAGCCGCTCAATATCGAAGCCCATGTGCGGCCGGCGCCGGTCGTGCCCGATTCGATCGACGCGCTCGACGCGCTCAACGTCCTGCGCGAAGCCGAGACGCCGATGGCGCTGGTTCACGACGAATACGGCCATTTCGAAGGCGTGGTGACGCCGGCCGACATTCTCGACGCGATCGCCGGCGCCTTCAGGTCGAACGAGGGCGATGAGGAGCCCGAGGCGATCCAGCGCGACGACGGCAGCTGGCTGCTCGCCGGCTGGATGCCGGTCGACGAAATGGCCGAGCTGCTGCGCGTGACGCTGCCCGAGAACAGAAGTTACGAGACTGTCGCCGGACTCGTGCTCGACGGGCTGATCCGCTTCCCGACGCTCGGCGAAACCGTCGACAAGCTCGGCTGGCGCTTCGAAGTCGTCGACCTCGACGGCCGCCGCGTCGACAAGGTGCTCGCGTCGAAGCTGCCTGCGGAGAGTCAGTAGCGCCGCGCGCTGCGGCGATTGCGGGCTTCCGCCGCCCCGCGAAGCGTTGAGGCGCCGATCAGCGGTTGCGGGTCGATTAGGGTTTGTTGCAAAACTTAAAGCTTCTGTACCGCCACGACGAATGATCGAGGGACGCAGACGGCTGCAAGTGATAGCTTGAGGAAGAGCGGGCCATTCTGGAGAGGCATCTGGCAGAGGCCGAACGCGCGTAGCGCCTGTCGAGCAGCATATTTCCGACTCTGCGCTGGATGAGTGGAGCCTCTCATTGAGGATGCTCAGACTGTTCTACCGCAGATACATATCCCTTAATCGAAGAGACTTTGCAGGCTGGTTGAGATGGAGTCTCCCACGGACTTTTGCTCGGGCGAGGAGTTGGATACTGCGCGGCAGCACTAAATTGAGCGCATATTTTCTCTTGGCTAGAGGGTGTTATGCACCTTGCATGATGTTTGCGGCGCGTTTGAGCATGAGGCAGACGAAGGCGACTACGTGGAATCCTGCCAAGGTCTCGGCATAACGCTCATAGTCTTTTACTAGCCTTCGGC
>NZ_JBFWVN010000015.1:0-54971 GCF_050246715.1 Methylocystis sp. | reverse complement strand
CAGCGTCAGATACGGCGCAACCAACGACCATTCTTCATCACTGATATCAGACGGATAAGGCTTGCGAATCGGAACCATCCGATTCCATTAAACCCATCCCTCCCGAAAGTACATAACACCCTCTAGCGATATTTGGTTGGCTTATAAGCGTTTCACGCGGCGAGTTCGTTGAGCGTTCTTCCACTCTCCACTACTGTTATGGCGTCTCAGCACCCTGCTATCGCCGTACCGAAAATGTTCGAGTTATTTTAGTTATTATGCCCCAGACGTACAGCGGCCGATACTTTCATCTGACCCTGTGGAAGGTACCCATCACGCCCCGTTTGACGAGCGAGCAGAAGTCCGGGGGGAAGGGGTGAGTGCGGCGTCCGTAGGCGCTCATCCGACCAACAGCGCGGCGTTGCGCCCCAGCCGCGGCAGAAGCCGGGCCATGTCGCGCAAGCGCAGCGCAACGCAGCCGGCGGTGGGGGAAAGATCGTCTGTTGCGATGTGAAAGAAAATCGCGCTGCCGCGGCCAAGCACGCGCGGACGTAGATTGTAGCCCATCACGCCGACAGCGTTATAGAGCGCATCCCTACGCCACACCTCTTCGTGACTGAACCGCGACGCCGTGCAGAGCGGCCTGTTATAGAGAAACGAGCCCGGATCGTCGCACCAGAGATCGCGCGGCCGCGTGCGCCGCCACTTCAGGCGCAATGGAATTGGCGCGCGCAGGTAGAAATAGAGGAGCGGCCAACGGCCGGCAGGCGTTGCGCCGTCGCCCTCGCATTTGCGGCGCGCGATTCCGCTGCGGCCGAGCGCGCAAGGTAGAACGAGCGTCCCGGCGATCAGCCGCCCTTCATGCGGGCGCCCGCCGACGCGACGCGCGACGCGCAGCAATGCGAGTCCGGCAGGTTTCGTCCGCTTTGATCGCCGTGGCATGATGGCTTCATCTGCGCCGCTTGCCGGCGCGGTTGACCGCCTATAGCAGGAATGGTCTTCTCGAAGCGAGAAGCGACCGCCGGACCATGTCACTTCCGCGCATTATCAGCATCGCCGCCGAACCACAGTTGCGGGCTATTCTCGTCGAGCAGTTCGCCGCGCTCGGCAAATTTGCGCTGCGCGAAGGCCGGTTCGCGGCGCCCGGCGAAGATTGGCCGGATGCGGCGATCCTCGATGAGGCGCATTGCCGCGCTGAAGTGCTTGCGGACGCACGCCGGCAGGGCTGCAAGACCAACATCGTGCTGATCGCAGACACGCCGAAAGCGCCGCCGCCAAGCGTCGATGCCGTCATCGCGCGTCCTTTCCGTTTCGCGGCGCTTGTCGCCCTTATAGAATCGACGCCCGCGCCAAGCGCCGTCGGCCCCTATCGTTTCGAAGCCGGCGAATTATGGGCGCCATCGGGCGCACGTCTGAGGCTGACCGAAAAAGAATCGGCGATTCTGGCGAGGCTTGCGCGCGCCCGTGGCGCGGCCGTCTCTCGCGAGGCGCTGCTTCGCGACGTCTGGGGCTACGGGCCGACGATGTCCACCCGCACGCTCGAAACCCATATTCACCGCTTGAGACGCAAATTGGAGCCGGCGCCGGAGCGTCCGCGCTGGCTCAAGACGGAAGGCGGCGGCTATCGGCTCGCAGCCCGCGAGGATGATCCGTCATTTTGACGCTTGCGCCCGGAGGCGACCGCCAACAGACCTGCGCAGGGAGCTGGGCGAGCGAGGCGGAACAAAAGGAGATGATGACGCTTAAGTTATTATGATTATTGTTTTATTTAATTCCGGAACGGCATATGGGCCGCGCCGCCGTTTGCGATATTCTCCGTCGAAGGCTGCTGGCTTCATTGGCAAAGTCGGCGTCGAGACTTCCGCCTGCGACGCGGGCGTTGGCCGTTCATGATGAATGGGAAAAAAGTTCGGCTCCAGCCTCTAGAAGCGGATCAATTTCCTCCCAATTGAGTTGTTAGTTGCGGCGCAAGCTCGAGCGGAGTTTGCGACGCATCGCGGCGTAACGCCGCGCCAAGAGGAGTAGGAATGATGCGTAATGGCCTAAAATTGGCGCTATGCGGCGCGCTGTGCAGCGCGACTTTGGCGGCGGCCGTTCCCAGCGAAGCGATCGCCGGGCCGATGAGCGCGCCGGATCGGTCGATTGTCGCGCCGTCAGGCCCTGTCGACAATGTCTGGTATCGACGCGGTTGGGGATATCGCGGCGGATGGGGCTATCGCGGCTATCGGCGCGGTTATTACAATCCCGGTGCCGCCGTCGCGGCGGGCGTCGGTCTTGGACTTCTCGGCGCCGGCCTCGCGGCTTCCAGCGGCGGCTATGGCTATCCCTATGGCTACGGCTACTATCCGGGCTATTATTATGGCGGATGGGGAAGTCCCTATTACGGCGGCTGGGGCTGGTAAGCCCGGAGCTTCGGATAGGCTTTGAAGGGCGGCGCGGGACTCCCCCGCGCCGCCTTTTTGCCGTTACAGGAAGCAAATTGTAGAGGCAGACGCCGCGCCGACCGCGGCGCCGACAGCTATGCGAGGCTTTCGTACAAAATGGGGAATTTGCACGCGACGACGATCGCAACGACGCCCTTTGCCGACCAACGGCCGGGCACATCCGGACTGCGCAAGAAAGTCGAAATCTTCAAGCAGCGCCATTATCTTGAGAATTTCATTCAGTCGATCTTCGACGCTCTTGAGGGCTATCAGGACGCGACATTCGTGCTCGGCGGCGACGGCCGCTATTACAACCGCGAGGCCATTCAAAAGATTTTGAAGATCGCCGCCGCGAATGGCGTCGGCCGCATCATCGTCGGACAGAGCGGCATACTCTCGACGCCCGCCGTCTCGGCGCTCATTCGTTCGCTGAAGGCCTTCGGCGGAATCGTATTGTCCGCGAGCCATAATCCCGGCGGCCCGCATGGCGACTTCGGCATAAAATATAATGTCGCCAATGGCGGCCCGGCGCCAGAGAAGACGACGGAAGTGATCTACCGGCGCACGCTCGAAATTGCGGCCTTCAGAATCGTCGAAGCCGAAGACGTCGACATCGACAGGCTCGGCGAAACGATGATCGGCGCCATGCGCGTCGACATCGTCGACAGCGTCGCGAATTACAAGGCGCTGATGCAGACGCTCTTTGACTTCGATCGCATTCGCGACGCGTTTCGCTCAGGGCTAACCCTCAAATTCGACGCCATGTCGGCGGTCACCGGCCCTTATGCGCGGGCGCTTTTCGAAGAAGAACTCGGCGCTGCGCCCGGCAGCGTCATCAATGCGACGCCCCTGCCCGATTTTGGCGGGCATCATCCCGATCCCAATCTGGTCTACGCCAGGCATCTATACGATCTCGCCATGTCCGACGCCGCGCCCGATCTTTGCGCGGCATCGGACGGCGACGGCGATCGCAATCTCATCATCGGCCGCGGGCGTTTCGTCACGCCTTCTGACGGTCTCGCGATTCTTGCCGCCAACGCCACGATTGCGCCGGGCTATCGCAAGGGCGTTGCAGGAATCGCCCGCTCGATGCCGACGAGCGGCGCCGCCGACCGCGTCGCCGAAAAGCTCGGCGCGCCATTGTTTGAAACGCCGACAGGCTGGAAATTTTTCGGCAATCTGCTCGACGCCGGCCTCGTAACGATATGCGGCGAAGAAAGCGCCGGCGCCGGTTCGGACCATCTGCGCGAGAAGGACGGTCTGTGGGCGGTGCTGTTCTGGCTCGACATGCTCGCGGCGCGCAAGGAGAGCGTCGACGCGATCGTTCGCCAACATTGGACGACCTATGGGCGCAATTATTATTCGCGTCACGATTATGAGGAAGTCGCGAGCGACGGCGCTCATGCGTTGATCGACGCGCTGCGCGAAACTCTTCCGACTCTCAAGGGCAAGCGTTTCGGCGCTCTCGAAATCGCGAAGGCCGACGACTTCGCCTATCACGATCCGGTCGACGGGTCGGACTCCAAGCATCAAGGCTTGCGGGTGATGTTCGCGGACGGTTCGCGGATCGTCTATCGGCTGTCGGGCACCGGCACGGCCGGCGCGACGCTGCGCGTCTATATCGAACGTTACGAACCTGATCCCGCCCGCCAATATCTGGAGACCCAAGCCGCGCTCGCCGACCTGATCGCGCTGTCGCGCGAACTCGCCGCGATCGAACGCTATACGCAGCGCGGCGCGCCAAGCGTCATCACATAACGCGCGCAAAGCTCGCGCACGACATTTTGCTGGCGGCGAACAAAGCGTCTCGCAACCTTGCTCGCTAACGCATAGAGAACCGCGTGTCCCGAACAAAATTCGGCGTCCTGGAGCACAACATTGGAAAAGCAGCGGCTTGAAGCCTTCAGCGACGGCGTCATCGCCATCATCATCACCATCATGGCGCTTGAGTTGAAGCCGCCGCACGAGGCGAGCTTTTCAGCGCTCTTGCAAGTCGCGCCCGTCTTTTTCAGCTATGTTTTGAGCTTCGCCTATATCGCCATCTATTGGAACAATCATCATCACTTGTTGCAAGCCGCCACGCATGTGACCGGCGGGGTGCTGTGGGCGAACATTCATCTGCTGTTCTGGCTGTCGCTTATCCCCTTCGCCAGCGCCTGGATGTCGGAAAATCATTTCGCTCAAGCGACCGTCGCCATCTACGGCGTGTCGCTTTTGGCGCCGGCGATCGCCTATTTCATCCTCAGCCGCATGCTGCTGAAGACGCATGGACCGGAGTCGACGCTCACTCGCGCGATCGGCGCCGACGTTAAAGGCAAACTTTCCGTGCTGCTGTATCTTCTCGCAATCGGGCTGACGCTGGTCGACCCGCGCTTTTCGCTCGCAATTTATGTGTTCGTGGCGTTGATGTGGCTTGCGCCAGATCCGAGAATTGAGCGCGTTCTGGCGGGACAGCGACGCAAGGAAAGCCGGGACTAGACGCGGTAGAGCCAGGCGTTGCGCTTGAGTATGCCGGATCCGCCGAGCGCGCGGATCGCGAGATCGCGGGCGGCGGCCTGCATTCCGCTCAGATGATCGTAAGCGCCCTGACGGCGCGAGGCGCGCACCACCCGCTCGGCGCGGTCGCGCCGAACGCCTTGATAGGCGGCGAAGGCGGTCTCCACCGTCGCGCCCAAGCGCAGAAAAGCCTCGCCCAGCGCCTCTGCGTCTTCGATCGCCTGCGCCGCGCCCTGCGCCAGAAACGGGACCATCGGATGCGCGGCGTCGCCGAGGAGCGTGACGGATCCCCGGCTCCATTGTTTCAGCGCGGGCCGCGTAAACAGCGGCCAATGCCGCCAGGAGTCGCCAGCCTCGATCAACGTGCGAAGCTCGGCGGCCATGTAACGCCGCGAGAAGCGACTGGCGAGTTCTTCGCCTTTGAGCGACAGGCTCGAATGGGCGTCCTCGGCCTCCGGCGGCTCTTCGATGATGACGACGGCGTTGATCATTGAGCCGTCTCGCAGCGGATAATGTACGACATGGGCGCCCGGCAGCAGCCAGAGATTGGACTCACGCGCCCGAAGCGCCGTCGGAACGCTGTCGGCGGGCAGCGTCGCCCGCCAGGCGACGCAACCGGAATAAGAGGGTGCGTCGCGCTCCGACGGAACAAGATGCGCGCGCACGCTTGAGCGCACGCCATCGGCGCCGACAAGGCCCGCCGCTTCGATTTCCTCGACGCCCTCCGGCGTGTGCACGCGAACGCGGACCCCGTTTGCGCGCGCTTCGAAATCGCCGACGCGAGCGCCCGAGCGGACGTGAGTCTGCGGATTCTCGAGCGCCGCCTGAAGCAGCGCGCCCTGTAGATCGGCGCGGTGGAAAAGACGGAACGGCGCGCCCCAGCGGTTCCTTGCATCGGAAAGATCGAGCCGCGCCAGAACGGCGCCGTCGCGCCCGCGGCGGACATTGACCGCCTCAGGCTCGAGAGCCACAGCGGCAAGCGCCGGCTCGAGCGCGAGCCTGGCGAGAATGCGCCCGGCGTTCGGCGCGATCTGCAGTCCGGCGCCGATCTCCTCGATCCGCGGCGCGCGTTCCAGGACCAGCGCGCGCTTGCCGGCGCGCGCCAGCGACAGGGCGGCGGCGAGGCCGCCGATCCCCGCGCCGGCGATGACGATCGGCGCGCTCATCGGCTGGCTTCTGTCAGGCGGCGGCGTCTTCGGAGATGCGATAGACGCATTCGGCCGGATCGGCGCCGCCGCGCAGCGCCGGGTCGTAGACGTAATGCGTCGAGCAATAGGGACAGACGGCCTCGTTCGACGCGCCCATGTCGATATAGACATGCGGATGATCGAAGGGCGGCAGCGCGCCAATGCACATGAATTCTTTGGCCCCGACGCGAATCTGGGAGACGCCGGGCTGATTGTGGAAATGGGGCGTGGAATGTTCGGCCATCGTTCGCTCATGGGCTTGAGGGCCGCGGCGTCGCCCCGGCCGGAAACTCTCCCGTCCCTATATTGCAGCCGGCGCGGATTGGGTAGAGCATTTCCGGAGGAAGCGACGCCGGTCCTGCGTCGAAAATTCGTCAATTCAATAAATTACAGCGCATTGACGCATCGATGATTCATCGATGCGCATCGGATGGCCGGCCCGCGCCAGGGGCCGCCGGAGCTTCAGCGGTCCTTCGCTTGTCGGCGTCGCCTCAGCCGAACTTCAAAATATGGCTGAAAGCGAAATAAAGACCGCCCGAGAGGAGGATGGCGCAGGGCAGCGTCAGCACCCAGGCCATCAGCAAATTGCGGATCGTGCCCATTTGCACGCCGGAGCCATTAGCCGCCATCGTTCCGGCGACGCCCGAGGACAGCACATGAGTCGTCGAGACCGGCAGACCATAAGAGTCGGCGATCGCGATCGTGCTCATGGCGACGAGTTCGGCGGAAGCGCCCTGACCATAAGTCAAATGCTGCTTGCCGATCCTTTCGCCCACTGTGACGACGATCCGCTTCCAGCCGATCATCGTCCCTAGCCCGAGCGCGATCGCCACCGCGATCTTGACCCAGGTTGGAATGAATTTCGTCGCCTGATCGATCTCGTCCTTGTAATTTTTCAGAACCTGCTTGTCGCCGTCGGTCAGTTCCGCGTCCCTGTCCTTGACGATGGAGCGGAGCGCCTCGGAGACGAGATAGATGTCGTTGCGGGTGTTGCCGACCGCTGCGAAAGGAATTTTCGCGATCGAGCCATAGGTTTCGATCTCCTTGGCGATGTCGCGCATTAGAACGGCAAGCGAAGGATAAGTGCCTTCGTTCAGCTCATGGCGCGAAATATATTGCATCACCGCCGGGCGTGGATCGCCAATCACTTGATAGCCCTCGGCCTTCCCTTCAACGATTGTCGAGGCCGCTTCGGACGCGCTCGCGAAGGCCGCGATGTGACTCGCCGGCAGCGCGCGGTTGAGCGCATAGGCGGTCGGCACCGTGCCGATGAGGATCAGCATGATGAGGCCCATGCCCTTTTGGCCATCATTCGAGCCATGGGCGAAGGAAACGCCAGTGCAGGTGAGAACCAGTAAACCGCGTATCCACCACGGCGGCGGGTTCTGACCCTTGGGCTCCTGATAAAGCGCTGGATTGCGCACAAGCACTTTCATCGTGAGCAGCAAGAGCGCCGCTGCGACAAAACCGACGATCGGCGAGAACAGCAGCGAATAGCCGATCTCCACCGCTTTGCTCCAATCGACGCCTGACGTGCCGTCGCGACCGCGCATAAGCGCGTTGACGACGCCGACGCCGATGATCGAGCCGATGAGCGTATGCGAACTCGAGGCCGGTAGGCCTAACCACCATGTGCCGAGATTCCAGATGATGGCGGCGATGAGCAGAGCGAAGACCATCGCAAAGCCGGCGCTGGACCCGACCTGCAGAATGAGTTCGACCGGGAGCAGCGACACGATGCCGAAAGCGACCGCGCCGGTCGACGCCATGACGCCGAGGAAATTCCAAATGCCGGACCAAACGACCGCGACAGTCGCAGGCAGCGAATGCGTGTAGATCACCGTCGCGACGGCATTGGCGGTGTCGTGGAAGCCGTTGACGAATTCAAAGCCGAGCGCGATCAGCAACGCGACGCCAAGCAGGACGAAGGGAAGATAGGTCGTCACCGGCGCGCCGGACTCGCGCAGATCGCTCCATATGCTGAAGGCGGTGAAGCCGAGGCCGCAAGCCATCACGGCGAGAAAGACGAGAAGGCCGCGGATGTCGAGCGATTGATCAAGTTTCGGCTTGGGGCCTTGCGGATCGTGGCCGGCTGCAAGGTCGACGCCGGAGGTAAGAGATGTCATGGACTGCTCCTAATGGAACAAAGGCCGTCTAATCCTTTCGTGCAACTCTCGAATGACGCTTGACGCTATTCGCCCGATCCGGGTTCGCTAAGCCCAGTCACGCCTAATTTTTCCAGTCGCGCCTTTTCCTCGCCCGTCAAACTCGGCGCCGCCGGCGAAATGGCGGCTCGGTTGCGCCGGGCCGCCATCCAGACGGCGGCGGCGCCGGCAAGCAGCGCGATCGCCGGCGCGCTCCATAACAGCAGCGTGCCGGGCTTCATCGGCGGGCGCAGCAGCACGAAGTCGCCGTAACGGGAATGAACATAGTCGCGCACCTCGGCGTCGCTCATCCCCTCCTTGAGCTTCTCGCGCACCAGCACGCGCAAATCCTGGGCGAGCGAAGCATCGGAATCATCGATCGACTGGTTCTGGCAGACGAGACAGCGCAGCTCCTTGGTGATCTCCCGCGCCCGGGCTTCAAGCGCCGGATCAGCGAGCATCTCCCCGGGCGTGACGGCATGGGCGACGAGGGGGAGGACGAGGAGGAAGACGAATAAGGCCCCCACCCCAGCCCTCCCCCGCTTCGCGGGAGAGGGAGTCCGATTCGGCGACCCCCGCGAAGCGCACAAATGCCGATCGTTAAGGTCCCCTCTCCCGTGCAAGCGGGGGAGGGACAGGGAGGGGGCTCCGCCGCTCATTCCGCCGGCTCCAGGGCCGAGGCGGGGGCGCGGCGGGCGACGCCGATGCGCAGGCGCCGGTCGGCGAGCGACAGCGCGCCGCCGAAGGCCATGACCAAAGCGCCGATCCAGATCAGCGTGACCAACGGCTTCCAATACAGCCGGGCGTCGATCGTGCCGTCTTCATGCGACTCGCCGATCGCCGCATAGACCTGCCCCAGCCCGATCGTGACGATGCCGGCCTCCGAGCGCGACATGCGCCGCGCCTGATAAAAGCGCTTCGCCGGCTCGATCGTCGCGAGCGCAGCGCCGTCCTTGCGCACCGCCATCACCGCGTAGACTTCCGAATAGTTCGGCCCCTGGCGCGGGGAGATGGATTCAATGCCGATCTGATAGGGACCGACGTCATAGAAGCTCAAGGGCTTCATCGCCACGATGCTCTCGACCCCCCAGCCGGTGGCGGCAAGGCCGAGCAGCGTCAGCCCCATGCCGGCATGGGCGATCGACGTGCCGAAGGCCGATAGCGGCAGGCCGGCGAGGCGCTTGAGGCTTACGCGTCCGGCGCGTCCACGAGCGCGTATGGCAAGATCGCTCAATCCGCCGACGACGAGATAGATCGCGATCCCCGCGGCGGCGACCGAGAGAAAGGGCGTTCCATACCAGGCGCCGAACGCCGCCGCCGCCAGAACGCCGACGACAAAGGCGACGCGCAACCGCTGCAAGGCGGCGGCAAGATCGCCGCGCTTCCAGGACAGCATCTGGCCGATCGGCATCAATAAAGCGAGCGGCAGCGCGATCGGGATCAGCACGGTGTTGAAGAAAGGCGCGCCGACGGAAATCTTCTCGCCGGTAAGCGCTTCGAGCGCCAGCGGATAGAGCGTGCCGACGACCACCGTCGCGCAGCAGGCGGAGAGCAGCAGGTTGTTGAGAACGAGCGCGCCTTCGCGCGAGATCGGCGAAAACAACCCGCCGACGGGCAACGCGCCGGCGCGCAGCGCAAAGAGCGCCAGCGCCCCGCCGATGAAGAAGACGAGAATGGCGAGAATGAACACGCCGCGGTCGGGATCGCTCGCGAAGGCGTGCACCGAGGTGAGCACGCCGGAGCGCACCAGAAATGTGCCGAGCAACGAGAGCGAAAAGGCGAGGATCGACAGAAAGATCGTCCAGACCTTCAGCGCCTCGCGCTTTTCCATCACGGCGGCGCTGTGCAGCAGCGCGGTGCCGGCGATCCAGGGCATCAACGAGGCGTTCTCGACGGGGTCCCAGAACCAGAAGCCGCCCCAGCCCAGCGTGTAATAGGCCCAGTATGAGCCCATCGCGATGCCGAGCGTCAGCGCGATCCAGGCGAAGAGAGTCCAGGGCCGAATGACTCTCGCCCAGCCGGCGTCGATGCGTCCGCCGATCAGCGCGGCGGCAGCGAAAGAGAAGACGATCGAAAAACCGACATAGCCCAGATAGAGCAGCGGCGGATGGATCGCGAGGCCGGGGTCCTGCAGGATCGGATTGAGATCGCGGCCTTCCCATGGCGCCGGCGCGATGCGCGCGAAGGGATTCGAAGTCAACAGGATGAAGAGAAGAAAGGCGGCGCCGAGCAGGCCTTGCACGGCGAGCGCGTCAGAGCGCAGCCTGTCGGACATCGCATTCGAGAAAATCGCGATCAACGCGCCGCAAAGCGAGAGAACCAGCACCCACAACAGCATCGAGCCTTCGTGGTTCCCCCATACGCCCGAGATTTTATAGATGAATGGTTTCAGCGAATGCGAGTTCTCGATGACGTTGACGAGCGAGAAGTCGGAAACGACATGCGCATAGGTCAAAGCGCCATAGGAAAGCGCGACGAACAGGAATTGCGTGATCGCCGCCGGCCGCGCGACCCGCATCAGCGCCGCGTCATTTAAGCGCGCGCCGACGAAGGGGATGGCGAATTGCGCCAGCGCCAAAGCGAGCGCGAGAACTAACGCGTAATGTCCGGTTTCAACGATCATGCGGACCTCGGAACGGCGCAATGATTAAAGTCGCCCTCATGCTGAGGAGCGCCGTAAAGGCGCGTCTCGAAGCACGAGGGCGCCGCGCCAACTTGCTGACAGCGGCTTCCTCGTCCTTCGAGACGCAAGCTTCGCTCGCTCCTCAGGATGAGGAAGCCTTGTGGAGAGCCCATCACCTCGTCTCCCCCTGCCAGACGCCCTGCTTCTTCAAGGCGTCGGCGACGTCGCGCGGCATGTAGCGTTCGTCGTGCTTGGCGAGCACGCTGTCGGCGCGAAAACCGCCGTCCTGCTGCAGCACGCCGTCGACCACGACGCCCTGCCCCTCGCGGAAGAGATCCGGCAGCAGGCCGGTGTATGAGACCGCAAGATCTCGCGTCTTGTCGGTGATGGTGAAATTCACGTCGTGACCGTTCTTGACGACGCTCCCCTCCTTCACCAAACCGCCGATGCGCAGCCGCGCGCCTGAGGCGACCTGTTTCTTCGCAAGCTCCGACGGCGTGTAGAAGAAGACGATATTGTCGCGCAGCGCGAACAGCATCAGCCCGGCGGCGAGGCCGAGAACCGCCATCGCCCCGGCAATCAACGTCAGTCGTTTTCCCTTGCGCGTCATCTTGTTCAGAACGCTCCCATAGAGGCGAAACTTCGCTCTAGCCGCCGATATTCAATTCCTTCGCCAGCGCGTCGATGCGGGCCAGCTCGTCCTGCTTGCTTGCGAGCGCATGACGCGCGTCGGTCACCGCCTTCTTCGCCTTTTCGGTCTCGGCAAGCACGCTATAGGCGCGAATGAGCTTCAGCCATCCTTCGACGTCGTCGCCCTTGGCTTCCAGCCGCGAGGCCAGACGATCCACCATGCCGCGGATCATCGCCTGACGCTGATCGGCGGGCATCGCCGCGATCGCTTTGCCCTGCGCGCTCGACGGGCCGCTCGCCGAGACAGGCGGACTCTCCTCCCCGCGCAACATGGCGAGCTGCGCGTTCACGGCCTTGAGATAAGCGGCGTCGGGCGGCGCGTCAGCGACCATCTTGGAAAAGATTTCGATTGCTCTTTCCCTGTCGCCGGCCTGCGCGGCGGCGACGCCAAGATAATAGCGCGCCTCGGGCGCTGACGGATCGAGCGCCAGCGCCGCCTCGAAATCCTTCTTCGCTTCCGGCGTCACCATGCCGCGCGCGACGACGACGCGCGCTTCGCCAAGCGCTGCATGCCGCGCCGCGCTCGCGCCCAGAAGCCGCAGCGCTTCTGAATAGGCGTGGATCGCCTCTTCGCCGCGGCCGGTGCGCAGCAAATAAGGCGCGATGACCTCATAGCCGCGACCGTCTTCGGGATGTTCGCGCAAATGCTGTTCGATGCGCGCCACGGCGCCGGCGAGATCGCGCGCATTCGGCGCGGATTCGAGCCGCGCCGTCAGCGGCATGTCGGGCATGCCGGAATGGCCGAGTTTGGCGTAGAGCGACAGCGCGATCGCCGGCATGGCGACGATCGCCGCAAGCGCCGCGGCGAGCGCGAGCTTGCGCGAGGCGGCGACCTTGGACTTTGGCGCGGCTTCGGCGCGCAACAGACGGCGCGCCGCTTCGGTCTTTGCGGCTTCGGCGTCCGAGGCGTCGAGCCGGCCTTCGGCGCGCTCGCGCTCGATTTCGGCGATCTGCTGCTCGAAAAAGGCGACGTCGGCGGCGCTGTCATTCCCCGCCCCGTCCCGCATGGCGAGCGGCGCCAGCACCGCTATGACCGCCGCGCCGGTCAGCAAAGCGAAGATAAGCCAGATCATGGCCCGCTGTTTAAGGCTTTGCGGAGAAGTTTGGAAGAGACATGCGGCACGGGACCTATCGGACCAGGGCCATGACGCCGGCGCGAAAAAAGCCAACCGCCCATCGCGCGTCTTGCGGTATAAGCGCCGCAGAACTGGATACCTCCAACAGGGCCGTCGCCGACGATGTATTATTCGCCTTCGATCGAACAGCTTTCCACCGTGATCTCGCAGGTCACCGGTCCGGCCTTTCTGCTCGCGGCCGAGGCGCAGCTTTTAGATGTGCTCATCTCCCGCCTCGACCGGATCGTCGACCGTTCAAGAGAGATCGACGCGGAGGACGATCAGGTGCAGCCGCGTCTCAAGGCCGAACTGCCGGTCCTCAAAACGCGCGCGAAGCTGATACATCGCGCCATCTATTGGGGCGTTGGAAGTTGCATCGCGACGAGCGTCCTCGTCATTCTCGGCTTCGGCGCGGCCTTTCTGCACGTGCGTCATGAATATGGCGCAGGCTTTCTGTTCGCTGTCGCAATGATCCTCTTCACCGCCGCGCTCATCGTCTTCGCGAGAGAATTGCAGCTTGGGTTTTTGGAGATCGAGGGAAACGTCAACGCTCGTCGAAAACGCGAGCGAAAATCGTATCCACATGTTTGAAGTGGTACGAAAGATCGAAAAGCTCGTCCAACTCCTGCGGCGACAGTTTCGCGCTAACGTCCCTATCCGCGCCGAGCAGCGTGCGGAAATCCCCTTCGCCGCGCCAGACCGGCATGGCGTTTCGCTGCACCATCGCATAGGCGTCTTCGCGCGAGACGCCTTTTTGGGTCAGCGCGAGAAGCACGCGCTGCGAATGGATGAGGCCGCCGAGCTTTTCTAAATTCTTGCGCATGTTCTCCGGATAGACGACGAGATTTTCGATCACGCCTGTTAAACGCGCCAATGCGAAGTCGAGCGTCACGGTTGCGTCGGGCCCGATCATGCGCTCGACCGAAGAATGCGAAATATCGCGCTCATGCCACAGCGCGACATTCTCCATCGCCGGAATCGCCATGCCGCGCACGAGGCGCGCGAGGCCGGTCAGATTTTCGGTCAGCACCGGATTGCGCTTATGCGGCATGGCCGAAGAGCCTTTCTGCCCGGCGGAAAAAAATTCCTCCGCCTCCAAAACTTCGGTGCGCTGTAAATGACGGATTTCGATCGCCAGCCGTTCGACCGACGACGCGACGACGGCAAGCGTCGCGAAATAAGCCGCATGGCGGTCGCGCGGAATGACCTGCGTCGAGATCGGCTCGGGCGTGAGCCCCATCTTATGCGCCACATATTCTTCGACGCGCGGATCGATATTGGCGAAGGTGCCGACCGCGCCCGAAATCGCGCAGGTCGAAATTTCCTTGCGCGCCTCGACGAGCCGCGCGCGCGCACGGACGAATTCGGCGTAAGCCTGCGCCAGTTTCAGCCCGAAGGTCGTCGGCTCGGCGTGAATGCCGTGCGAGCGGCCGATCGTCGGCGTGTATTTGTGCTCATAGGCGCGGGTCTTGAGCGTGGCGAGCAGCGCGTCGACATCGGCGATCAGCAAATCCGCGGCGCGCGACAATTGCACCGCGAGACAGGTGTCGAGCACGTCGGACGACGTCATCCCCTGATGAACGAAGCGCGATTCGGCGCCGATGAATTCGCCGAGATGGGTCAGAAAGGCGATCACGTCATGTTTGGTGACGCGTTCGATCTCGTCGATCCGCGCCACGTCGAAGGCGACGAAATCCGCTTTGTCCCAGATCGCCTTGGCGCTCTCCTTAGGGATGACGCCGATTTCGGCGAGCGCGTCGCAGGCATAGGCCTCGATCTCGAACCAGATGCGAAACCGCGTTTGCGGCTCCCAAATGACCGTCATTTCGGGTCTGGAATAGCGGGGGATCATCAGGCGCCCTGAAATTCTGCGGAATGAAACAGGCGCCTAGCATGCGTGTTGCATCAAAGTCCATATATGAGGCGACCAAGCGAAGGGCGATCGGGTGAAGGGTTTCCTCATCCTGAGGAGCGTGCGCAGCACGCGTCTCGAAGGACGAGGAAGCCCGTTTTGCACATTTTTCCTCACCCAATTCCCCTGCGGCTAAGCTGGAGGATACATGAAGTCGACGGATGTGGTGGTTCTTGGCGCCGGCATCGTCGGCGTCAGCGCCGCGCTGCATCTGCAGGCGCGCGGCCAGGAGGTCGCGCTGATCGATCGCGCCGGCGCCGTCGGGCAGGAGACGAGCTTTGGCAACGCCGGGCTGATCGAGCGCTCCTCGCTCATCCCCTATCTTTTCCCGCGAGACCCGGCGCGGCTCATAAAATATGCGCTGAACCTTCTCCCCGAGGCGCATTACCATTTCTCGGCCCTCCCGGCGGTAGGGCCTTGGCTCCTGCGCTATTGGCGCGAAAGCGCGCCTGAGCGCGTGGAGCGAAATATCGAGGCGCGGCGCCCGCTGATCGAAAACAGCCTCAGCGAGCATGAGGCGTTGATCCAGCAGGCGGGCGCCGGGGAACTCCTGCGCAGAAACGGCTGGATCAAGCTGTTTCGCAGCGAGGAAAGCCTTGCGGCGGGATTTGCCGACGCGGAGCGGCTGCGCGCCTATGGCTTACATATCGACTCGCTCGATTCGGCTGGCGTCGCGGCGCTGGAGCCGGATTTCGCGCCGATCGCCGGCGGCGTCCATTATCGGGACACGGCTGGAATCGTCGATCCCGCCGCTCTGTCTAAGGCTTACGCCGACCTTTTCGTTTCACGCGGCGGCCAATTCATTGCCGGCGACGCCCGCAGCCTTTCGCAGGAGGCGAATGGACGCTGGCGCGTGGCGACGGCGGAAGGACCGCTTGCCGCCGGCGCGGCGGTCGTGACGCTCGGCCCCTGGTCGGACGCCATCTACGGGCCGCTCGGCTATAGCATCCCGCTTGGCTGGAAACGCGGCTATCACATGCATTACGCCGCAAAAGACGGCGCGAAGCTCAATCACACCATCCTCGACGCGGACGTCGGCTATCTCCTCGCGCCGATGCGTCGCGGCGTCAGGCTGACGAGCGGCGCCGAATTCGCCCGCCGCGACGCGCCGCCGACGCCCGTTCAGATCGAGATTTGCGAGCCCACAGCGCGCCGGCTGTTCCCGCTCGCCGAACGGCTCGACCCGGAGCCCTGGCGCGGCGCCCGGCCCTGTTTGCCCGACATGCTGCCGATCATCGGGCCCGCCCCGCGTCATCCTGGCCTGTGGTTCGATTTCGGCCACGCCCATCATGGGCTGACGCTCGGGCCGGTCTCCGGCCGGCTCCTCGCCGAAATGATAACTGGCGAGACGCCGTTCATCGATCCGACGCCCTATCGCGCCGATCGGTTTTAGATCTATTCCGCGCCGACGAGCCGCAGCGCGGGGTCCAAAACCCGCACCACCCGCGAGAGATCATGGCCGCGCCGGAGCACCAGGCCCGTCGCGGCGATGACTGAATAGGCACCCTGCCGACGCGCCAGCGCCGGATTCTTTTCGATTCGATAGAGCGGCGCCTCGCTCGAGCGTCGAAAAATCGAGAACACCGCCTTGGCCGACGTAAAGTCGATCGCATAGTCGCGCCATTCGCCCTGCGCGACTTTCGCTCCGTAGAGATTGAAGATGACGTTGAGTTCCGGCCGGCTGAATGAAACCGCAGCGCCGCGCTTGTCTCCCCGCGCTCCCTGCGCCGCGTCCGGCGAAGCGCCATTCACGACGACGAGCGCGGGTCGGGCTCGGCTGGGCTCCGTCGTCTCCGACTCCGCCATGCGTGACGCTCTCCTCAATGTCTTGCCGCCATGTTGGCAAGCGCGCATGCGGCGGGCAAGACTTAATGACGAGTTTGCGACGAAAATCTTTGCGGCCGTGCAACTGGATAAGATTTAGCCTGCAACAATCATACTTTCGCCGACATGGCGCCCCTTGCCAGACAAACGCGCCGCCCAAAATGAAGGTCATTGCCTCGACAGCTCGGGGCCTCGCGCTTTCGGTTTCGTCAGCCCCCCAGCCCCCCGAAAGCGTGCGGTTCCGAGATATAGAGGTCGTGGCGATGGTCGAGTCGGCCGGGAGTCTCGCTCCCGCGCCGGCTCGTCTACTTTTGGCCTTGGCAGGGGCGGTCGAGCGGGCTCAAGCGCGCCCTTGCAAAATTGCCGACCTTGCAAAATTCCCGACAATGACGAACTCAAGATGCGCCGACGCGCCGACCGCGACGCTGATTCCCTTTTGCTTTTCATTGGAGAGAACATGACCGACGACGCCGCTTCCGTCGAAAGCGCGGCCCCGGCCGCCCAGCCGCAAGCCGCCGCCGATTTCGGCTTCGAGGCTGATGTCGCGCGGCTTCTCGAATTGATGACGCATTCCGTCTATTCGGAGCGCGACGTCTTTTTGCGCGAGCTTGTCTCGAACGCCGCCGATGCTTGCGAAAAGCTGCGCTACGAGGCGCTTTCGGACGAAAAGCTCGCCGCCGAGGCCGGCCCGCCGCTCGTGACGATCTCGCTCGACAAGGACAAGCGCACCCTGACCGTCGCCGACAATGGCGTCGGCATGTCGCGCGAGGAGCTGATCAGCGCGCTCGGCACCATCGCCAATTCCGGAACCCGCGCCTTTCTCGACAAGCTCGGCAAGGAAAAGGACGAGGGCTTCATCGGCCAGTTCGGGGTTGGATTTTATTCCGCCTTCATGGTCGCCGACCGGGTGGAGGTCGCGACGCGGCGCGCCGGCGAGAATCAGGCCTGGCTATGGAGTTCCGAGGGCAAGGGCTCCTATCAGATCGCGCCGCTGCCGCTTGAAGACGCGCCCGCCGTCGGCACCCGCGTCACACTGCATCTCAACGAAGAGAGCGATGAGTTTCTCGACGGCTGGCGCGTCGAAAGCGTCGTGCGCGAACATTCGGGCGCGATCGCCGCGCCGATCGACCTCATCGCCGCGCCGGGCGAAGAGCCGCGGCGAATCACAGAGGGCGTCGCCCTGTGGACAAAGCCGAAGTCCGACATCACGCAGGAGCAATATGTAGACTTCTACCGGCAATTGTCCGGACAATTGGACGAGCCGGCGCTGATCGCCCATTGGCGCGCCGAAGGGCGCACCGAATATACGGTGCTGGCCTTTGTCCCCGGCGCGCGGCCTTTCGATCTCTTTGACCCGGCGCGAACCAGCAAATCAAAGCTTTACGTGCGCCGAGTGCTGATCTCGCGGGACATGGCGCTATTGCCGGCCTGGCTGCGATTCGCGCGCATCGTCGTCGACAGCGCCGACATTCCGCTCAATGTCTCGCGCGAGATGGTGCAGAAGAGCCCGGCCGTCGGCGCGATCGGCAAGGCGATCGCGACGCGCATGCTGCAGGAACTGAAAAAGCTCGCCGACGCCGAGCCAGAGAAATTCGCGCAAGTGTGGAGAGACTTCGGCGCCGTCCTCAAGGAAGGTCTGCATGAAGACCCGAGCCGCCGCGACGCTCTGTTCGAAATCGCCCGTTTCGCCTCGACCAAATCAGAGGAAAAGACCCGCACGCTCAAGGATTACGTCGCCGATCTGAGGAAGAATCAGACCGCGATCTATTATCTCGTCGGCGACGATATGAAGCGGCTGCGCGCCAGCCCGCAGCTCGAGGGATTCCGCGCGAGAGGCGTCGAGGTGCTGCTGCTCGACGACGCCGTCGACGCCTTCTGGGTGACGAGCGCTTTGGGCTTCGAGGGCAAGCCGTTCAAATCGGTGACCCAGGGCCAGGCCGACATCGACGCGATCGCGCTGGCCGACGACGCCAAAACCGAGGCTGCGGCGCCGGCCGACGTCGTTGATTTGCTTTCAGCGCTCAAGGAGACGCTCGTCGATTATGTCGACGACGTGCGCGCCTCGACCCGGCTGACCGACAGCGCCGTCTGCCTCGTGGCGCCGGATACCGGGTTCGATCGCCAATTGTCCCGCCTTCTGGCCGAACATGGTCAGGAAGCGGCCTTTGGAAAGCCGGTTTTGGAGGTCAACCCGAGACATGAGGCGATCATCGCGCTGGCCGGCGCCCTGCGCGACAAAGGGCGCGAGGCGACCCGCGACGAGCAGCTTCTACTCTTCGACCTCGCGCGCGTCGCGGACGGCGAGCATCCGGTCGATGCGGCGGCTTTCGCGAAACGGCTGGCGACGCTTCTCGCCAATAAGGGATAGGGCATGACCTCGGGCGTTGGGAAAATGGCGACGGCGAACAGCGAGCCGCTCCCGACGCGAATCGAGGCGATCGCGATGGCCGCGGATGATCTCGAGGCCGCGGGCGTCGCCCATCCGCAGGACGAGGCGCGCGCCCTTCTGCGCGGCGCTGCGGCGCTGACCCGGCTCGAACTCGCTCTGGCACCCCGCGCGCCGCTGACGGAGGACGAATCGCGCATCCTTGCCGACTATGTGGCGCGGCGAATCGCCCGCGAACCCCTGTCGCGCATTCTGCGCGAGCGCGGATTCTGGACGCTCGATCTTATCGTCGCGCCTGGCGTGCTCGATCCGCGGCCCGACACCGAAACGCTGGTCGAAACCGCGCTGAGCCTCGTCGCCGAAAAACGCGAAGCGCCGCTCTCGATACTCGATCTCGGCTCCGGCTCGGGGGCCATCGCCTGCGCGCTACTCAGCGAGCTTCCGGCCGCCAACGCGCTCGCCGTCGATCTTTCACCGGAAGCCTGCGCGGCGACCGCCACAAATCTCGCCCGCTGCGGCCTCTCCGATCGCGCAAGCGTCATGCGCGGCCGCTGGGCCGAGGCGCTTTGCGGTCGTTTCGACCTCATCGTCTCCAATCCGCCTTATGTGCGGAGCGGCGACATCGCAGGGCTCGACCCCGAGGTGCGACTGTATGATCCGGCGCTGGCGCTCGACGGCGGCGCCGACGGGCTCGACTGCTATCGAGACATTATCCGCGATCTGCCGCGGCTGCTGGCAGAAAACGCCTTTGTCCTTTTCGAAGTCGGTTTCGACCAAGCCGCGAGCGTCGCCGAGCTATTGGGCGCTCAGGGGCTCCAAGTCGAGCGCGTCGCCCACGACGCCGGCGGACATGAAAGGATTGTCGCAGCGCGGTTTGCGCCCGCGCCGACGTGACATATTGGCTACAGTACTCCCTTTTTTGGCCCGCTGTTCGGCGCACGGTCTTGTTGGGGGGCGCCCCCTCCACTATAGTCATTTCAGGTCCAGCCGATCGCCGACTTCGAGAATGAACCTCGAACCTTTGGCTCCGCTTCGCGAACGGAAGCCCGAAACGACCGGCGGGAGCAAAGTCGAAATCGACATGAGAGCGCCGGAGTGAGGCCACTTCGATCGTCGCTGGGCGTTATGCGCCAGGCAGGCAGACGCCATCCCGTTGCGCTTAGGGTCGTGAATTCGCGCTGAGGGGTATTGGCGCAGAACAACGCGGGGCCGCCGATTGCGGCCGACTTGAGGACATTCGACTCGCGCGCGCCGCTCTTGAAGCTGGCTGTCCGGGAACACGGGTCGCTGTCGCGCGGTCGTTTGGCGTTAGCGGCTTCTGGCGAAGGAATTTGGCGGCGGCGTTCTTGATAAGGCCGCGCAGGCGAAAGCCGAGCGTGGCGAGATTGCGGGGAGTTTGATGAGACCAGGACAGAACAAGAGAATGCGCGGACGCAACGGCCGCAAAGGGCCTAATCCGCTGACGCGATCCTATGAGTCCAATGGCCCCGACGTGAAGATTCGCGGCACGGCTCAACATGTCGCCGAAAAATATTTACAGCTCGCGCGAGATGCGCAGTCTTCCGGCGACACGATCATGGCCGAGAGCCTGCTGCAGCATGCGGAGCACTATTTCCGGCTGATCGCCGCCGCGCAGCAGCAGGTCAACGGCTATGCGCGTCCGCAGTATGAAGCGGAAGTTGAAACCAGCGAGGACGACGACGATTTCGCCGCGCTGCCCGACCGTTTCGCGCCACTTTCGGAGCGGCTGCCGGCACCGGCCTATCAGCCGCAGCCGCAGCAGCAGCCCTTCGCGCCGCAGCCGCATTTCGCCGCGCCGCAGCCCCAGCCTCAGCCTTTCGAGGAGCGCCCGATCGGCGACATGCAGCGCCCGGAACGGCCCGAGCGTCCGCAGCGGTCTGAGCGGCCCGAGCGGCAGGCTTTTGGCCGGGACCGCAACGCCGAAGGCGGCGACCGCCCGCGTCATCAGGGCTACGACCGCAGCCGCGACCGCCGTTTTCAGCCGCGCGCCGAGGCCGGCGCCGCCGAGGGCGGCGCGGGAGCCGCGCTTCCGTCATTCATAACCGCGCCGGCGGCTTCTCGCCCCGTTCCGAGCGAAGGCGCGGAGCCCTCGGTCGAGCGCGAAAACGCGCCGCGCGATCATGAGGGCGGGGTCAATTATCATCTGAGTTCGCGTCGTCGCCGGCGGCCGCGCCCGCCGATGGATGATGTCGCCAGCGGGTCGCGGGAAGATGATGCGCCGGAGGTCGGCGAGCTTCCGCTGGAGCCCGATCGTTTTTAAGTCGTCGCCGCGAATGAAATGCCCCAACTCCGGCTTGTTCGCGATGCTGCGCGCCTGGAGGCGCGCGGTCCAAGGGCGTCGCGTGTTGGACCGCGCGCCTCGAGGCGCGCCAAGGTTCCTGCTACCGATTCAGTTATTTCATGGCGTCGACTAAGGCCCCGCTGCAACGACGTTGATCGCGTCGCCCGCGGCGATGTGGCCGCCCTGCGCCACCCGCGCATAGACGCCGCAATCGATATGGCCGAAGTTCGCGCGCAGCGTCTGGACGAGGTCCATGTCGCGCCGCCCGGTTCCGGGCTCAACCCCCGTCGCCGCGCAACGGTCGGTCATTTTGAGAATTTCAAGCCGCGCGCCGCCGATCGCGAGCGTCCGACCAAGCAGCGCCGCCTCGGCCCAGGGGGCCATGTCCTCAACATAGAGATTGGCGCGAAAACGCAGCGGATCGACCACCGCCTTTGCCGCCTGCGCGATGGCGGCGACGCTCGCCAGATTGACGAGCGAGACGAAGCCGGATTTCGAATCAGTGAAGCGAAAACTGCCTGGCGCCGCGAGAAGCCGCACGGGACCCCGAATTTCCGAGTCGAGAAAGCCTGTGAGGAAGGCTTCGATGGCTTCGCGACCTTCGGCCGACCGCAAATCTCCACGTGCGACCTCGTCACCGTCTTGCTCGATCATCAATATGCCTGTCGCCGCGTCGTAGCGCGTCGCTAGACCAGCGAGCGCGGCGTTCCTCATCAGCATCAGGAATTTGATCTTGGGCTGATGTTCGGGCGCCGAGGGATTAAAGCCTGACGGCCCGTTTTCCAGCGCGAACAGCCGGTCGCCGGGAAAATAGCCGTCGGCTTCGAGAGCGGCGGCGTCGAGCGGCTCGGGCGAAAGGCCCTTCACTGGATAGCGGTAGATTGCGGCGACGCGCATGCGAACTCCGGTGGACATCGGCAGCGACAATACGTCCTGGCGAAGCGGCGGCAAATTGCGGCGCTTGCGCCCCAACCGGGCCTTTTCATATGGCCCCAACTTCCCATATCGAGCACGAGGGCCGCCGCAAGGGGTCCTCTCACAAAATATTGGACGCGAGGCGCGCCGCTCGAAGAAGGGCCGCCTCATGGTCAGAGGGGCGATGAATGAACTTTGAGAAATACACCGAACGCGCGCGCGGTTTCGTGCAGAGCGCGCAGGCGATGGCGACGCGCGAAGGCCATCAGCAGTTTACCCCCGAACATATTCTGAAAGTCCTGCTCGACGACGAGCATGGCCTTTCCGCCGGGCTGATCGACCACGCAGGCGGCCGGTCGCGAGAGGCGCTGGCGAAGACTGAGGCCGCGCTCGCCAAATTGCCGAAAGTCGGCGGCTCCGGCGCAGGCCAGCTCTATCTTGCGCCGGCGACGGCGCGGCTCTTCGACAACGCCGAGAAGCTCGCCCAGAAGGCGGGAGATTCTTACGTCACCGTCGAGCGACTGCTGCTGGCGCTGGCGATGGAGAAGGATTCGGAGGCGGCGCGCATTTTGAGCGACGCGGGCGTGACGCCGCAGACGCTGAACGCCGCGATCGAGGATTTGCGCAAGGGCCGCACGGCGGATTCGGCTTCCGCCGAAAACGCCTATGACGCGCTAAAGAAATACGCCCGCGACCTGACTGAAGCGGCGCGCGAGGGCAAGCTCGATCCGGTCATCGGCCGCGACGAGGAGATTCGCCGCACCGTGCAGGTGCTGTCGCGGCGCACCAAGAACAATCCTGTGCTGATCGGCGAACCAGGCGTCGGCAAGACGGCGATCGTCGAAGGCCTCGCTTTGCGCATCGTCAATGGCGACGTGCCGGAATCGCTCGAAGACAAGAAGCTGCTCGCGCTCGACATGGGCGCGCTGATCGCCGGCGCGAAATATCGCGGCGAATTCGAGGAGCGGCTCAAAGCGGTACTCAATGAGATCACCGCCGCCGCCGGCAAGATCATCCTGTTCATCGACGAGATGCATACGCTCGTCGGCGCCGGCAAGGCGGATGGCGCGATGGACGCCTCCAATCTGCTCAAGCCGGCGCTGGCGCGCGGCGAATTGCATTGCGTCGGCGCGACGACGCTCGACGAATATCGCAAGCATGTCGAAAAGGACGCGGCGCTGGCGCGGCGCTTCCAGCCGGTCTTCGTCGACGAGCCGACGGTCGAGGACACGATCTCGATCCTGCGCGGGTTGAAGGAGAAATACGAACTCCATCACGGCGTGCGCATCACCGACAGCGCGATCGTCGCCGCCGCGACGCTGTCGAACCGCTATATTTCCGACCGCTTCCTGCCGGACAAGGCGATCGACCTCATCGACGAAGCGTCGTCGCGTCTGCGCATGCAGATCGACTCGAAGCCCGAAGAGCTCGACGAACTCGATCGGCGCATCATTCAGCTCAAGATTGAGCAGGAAGCCTTAAAGAAGGAGACCGATGCGGCCTCGAAGGACCGTCTGTCGAAGCTCGAAGGCGAGCTTGCCGAACTCGAAGAGAAATCGACGGCGCTGACCGCGCGCTGGCGGGCGGAGAAGGACAAGCTCGGAACGGCGCAGAAGCTCAAGGAGCAGCTTGAAGCGGCGCGCAACGAACTGGCGCAGGCGCAGCGGCGCGGCGAATATCAGCGCGCCGGTGAACTGACCTATGGCGTGATTCCCGACCTCGAAAAGAAGCTCGGCGAGACCGAAAAGGAGGCAGACACGCTCGTTGACGAAGCGGTCACCGCCGATGACGTGGCGCAGGTCGTCTCGCGCTGGACCGGCGTGCCGGTCGACAAAATGCTCGAAGGCGAACGCGAGAAGCTTCTCCATATGGAGGACGAGCTTGCAAAGCGCGTCGTCGGGCAGCATGACGCGGTCGTGGCGGTGTCGACTGCGGTGCGCCGCGCGCGCGCCGGGTTGCAGGACCCCAACCGTCCGATCGGCAGCTTCATCTTTCTCGGGCCCACCGGCGTCGGCAAGACCGAACTGACCAAGGCGCTGGCGAGCTTCCTCTTCGACGACGAGACCGCGATGGTGCGGCTCGACATGTCGGAATATATGGAGAAGCATTCGGTGGCGCGGCTCATCGGCGCGCCGCCCGGCTATGTCGGCTATGAAGAAGGCGGCGCTTTGACCGAGGCGGTCCGCCGCAGGCCCTATCAGGTCGTGCTCTTCGATGAAATCGAGAAGGCGCATCCTGACGTGTTCAACGTGCTGTTGCAGGTGCTCGACGACGGACGCCTCACCGACGGCCAGGGCCGAACCGTCGATTTCAAGAACACGCTGATCATCATGACGTCGAATCTCGGTTCGGAATTCCTCGTCATGCAGAAGGAGGGCGAAGATTCCTCCGCCGTGCATGACGAGGTCATGCAGGTGGTGCGGGCGCATTTCAGGCCGGAGTTCCTGAACCGCGTCGACGAGATCATCCTGTTCAACCGCCTGCAGCGCGAGGACATGGGCGCGATCGTCGACATCCAGGTCAAGCGGCTGCAGAAGCTCCTCGAAGATCGCAAGATCACGCTGCATCTCGATTCGAAGGCGCGCGACTGGCTGGCGGCGAAGGGCTATGACCCGACTTATGGCGCGAGGCCGCTAAAGCGCGTCATGCAGAAGGAGCTGCAGGATGCGCTCGCCGAGCGCCTCCTCGCCGGCGAGATCATCGACGGCGCGACCGTGGAAGTTTCGGCCGACGCTTCAGGCCTTGTCATCGACGGCAAGTCGACGCATGGCCGCGCCGCGCCGCTGCTGCGCACGGTGGGGAACGCTTAAGTATCCCGCGCATGTCATTCCCGGCAGGCCGAAGGCCTGACCGGGAATCCAGAGCCAATCCAAGAACGTTGGCGTTGCTCTGGATTCCCGATCGCGCTTCGCTCGTCTGGAATGACAGCTGAGCGTTTCAAAAAAAAATGCCTATCGCCGCTACCACAGCCGCTCCGCGCGGCGGTTCAGCACATCCGCCTCGCGCAGATCGAGTTCGCGTTCGATACGACGGCGGGCTTCGTCTTTGAGTTTGCCTTCCCGCAGCAGCGCATTGATCAGATCGCGCTCCTCAGTGATGAGCAGCAGGTCGATATCGTCGTGACGCTCGATCAACTCGCGGCGCTCTTCGTGAATGTCGCACTTCATACGCACGCGCGACGAAAAATAGTCCTGCTGCGCGCGAAGCGTCAGCATCGCTTCTTCGGGAATGTCGTTCTCGGCGCCGAGAATCGCAAGTTTTGCGCTCGAAGCTTCAATCGCCGCGTGACGGGCGCGCAGCTCCTCGGCGCGGTGGAGAAGGCGTTCCTGCATGCCGGCTTTGGCCAAACCGGTTTTGCGAATGATCCAAGGCATCGCGGAGCCTTGAAGGACGAGCGTCACCATCACGACGAAAAAGGCGATAAAAAAGATCGCGTCGCGGTAGGGAAACGGCTCGCCCTGCGCCGTCGCGAATGGAATCGCCAGCGCCGCGGCGAGCGAGACGATGCCGCGCACGCCGGTGAAGGAAATGATAAACGGCCATTGCCAGGGTGGCGCGGGATCGCGTCGCGCAAGCGGCGGAATGAGCCAGCGCGGCAGATAGGTGAGCGGAAAAATCCACACGAAGCGGGCTAGAATCACGACGAGCGAGACGACCGCGGCGGACGCCGCCAATTCGCTCAGTGAATGATCCTGAATGCGCGAAGCAAGCGCCTGCGCCTGCAAACCGGTGAAGAGAAATACGAGCCCTTCGATCAAAAAGAGGAAGAAATCCCAGAAGAACACGCCTTGCAAGCGCGTGGCGGCGCTGATCAGCCTCGGCCCGTTCCAGCTGATGTAAAGGCCGGTCGCCACCGTCGCGATGACGCCCGAACCGCCGAGCTGTTCGGGCGGCCAATAGGCAAGGTAAGGCGTAATCAGCGACAGCGTGATCTCGATGCGCGGATCGCGCATGAGGCGGCGCATGCGCAGCATCGACCAGCCGACGACGACGCCCCAGGCGATCTCGCCGACGATGATTGCGGCGAATGTCTCGCCCGCCTGCGCAAGAGAAAAAGTGCCGACGCTGACCGCCGCCACCGCGAAGCGATAGAGCACCAGCGCCGTCGCGTCATTGGCGAGGCCCTCGCCTTCCAGGATCACAAGGATGCGCCGCGGCATTTGCATGCGCCGCGCAATGGCGAGCGGCGCGACGGCGTCGGGCGGCGAGACGATCGCGCCGAGCACGAATCCGACCGCCAGAGGCCAGCCAAGCAGCCAATTCGTCGCCGCGGAAACGGCGATGGTGGTGAAGACGACGCAGCCGACGGCGAGCAGCAGGATCGGCCACAGATTGAACTTGAACTCCCGCCAGCTCATGTTGATCGCGGAAATGTAGATCACCGGCGGCAGCACCAGGAGCAGCACGAATTGCGGCTCGAGCACAAAGGGCGGCACGCCGGGCGCGACGGCGATCAGCACGCCCGTCGCAACGAGCAGGATCGGCGAGGCGACGCCCGAGCGTAAGGCGAGGAAAGCGACGAAAGCCACCGCCGCCAGCAGAAACACCAGTATTTGCAGACCCGCGAGCATGCGCGCACCCCCGTCGCCCGCGCTCGGCGTGACGCCGAGCCTATAGCTTTCGCAGCGAGACTTCCTCGATCCTGTGATCGGCGCCCTTGGTCAGGATCAAACTTGCGCGCGGTCGGGTCGGGGCGATGTTCTGGCGCAAATTCTCAAGATTGATGCGCGTCCAAATGTCTTTGGCGACGTGCATCGTCTCCTCTTCGCCAAGATCGGCATAGACCCGGAAGTAAGACTTCGGATCGCGGAACGCGGTCTGCTGCAGCCGTCGGAAACGCTCCACATACCAGTGCTCCAGCACGTCCTCGCGCGCGTCGAGATAGACCGAGAAATCGAAAAAGTCCGAAACGAAGGGAATTTCGCGGCCATCGCGCGGGCGCGGCGCAAGCAGAACATTGACGCCCTCGACAATGAGAATGTCGGGCCGGTCTACGCAGGTCGCCTCTCCTTCGACCACGTCATAGGTCATATGCGAATAGACCGGCGCGCAGACGTTGCGCCGGCCGGCCTTTACGTCGGAGAGAAATCGCAACAGAGATTTATTGTCGTAGCTTTCCGGAAAGCCTTTCTTGTCCATGAGCCTTTCGGCTTCGAGGATTCTGTTGGGGAGGAGAAATCCGTCGGTGGTGACGAGTTCGACCTTCGGCGTGTTCGGCCAGCGCGACAGCAAGGCGCGCAACACGCGCGCCGTCGTGGATTTTCCCACCGCGACCGAGCCCGCAACGCCTATGATGTAGGGAACCTTGCCGTCTTCGGCGCCAAGAAAGCGCTGCGTCGCCTTGAAGAGGCCTTGCGTCGCGGCGACATAGAGCGCGAGCAGTCGCGACAGCGGCAGATAGATTTCGATGACTTCTTCGAGCGAGATCGGATCGTTGAGCGATTTCAGCCGGGCGAGATCGTCGAGCGTCAGCGTGAGCGGCGTATCGGCGCGCAGCGCCGCCCATTCGGCGCGCGTAAAGTGCCGGTAGGGAGACAGAGCCTCGCTGTTGGGAACGAGCTCCGCCGCCGTCATTCCTTGGCTCCGCGCGCGGCTTTCTCCGCAAGGCCGGATTGTTGCGTGCGCCGCTCCAGCTCGCGCACGACATCGTCAAGAGAGACATCGCGCGCTTCGAGCATGACGAGGAGATGGTAGAGCGTGTCGGCGGCTTCATTGATGAGCGCCCTACGATCGCCCTCCATCGCCGCGATGACGGCTTCCACCGCCTCTTCACCGAATTTTTTGGCGATCTTCGCCATGCCGGCGTCGAGCAGGGTCTTCGTATAAGAGGTCGAAGCGCTGTCGTTGCGCCGCGATTTGATCAGCGCCGCGAGGTCGTCGAGAGCGAAGGTCATTGAAAGCCCACTCCCCAGCCCTCCCCCGCTTCGCGGGAGAGGGAGCTGATTCGGATTCCGGCTGATCCGTTCGCTAGGACCATGTCCTTCCCGACAGGCCGAAGGCCTGACGGGGAATCCAGAGCCGACGCAGCAATGCTGGGCTTACTCTGGATTCCCGATCGCGCGCATTGCGCGCGTCGGGAATGACGTGGGCGTTCAATAGCGATCATCCCATCGCCTCCAATCCGTCGAGGCGCATCGGCAGTCCCGCCGCCGCCATGTGGCGCTTCGCCTGCGGGATCGAATATTCGCCGAAATGGAAAATCGAGGCCGCGAGCACGGCGTTCGCATGGCCTTCCTTGACGCCGGCGACGAGATCATCGAGCGTTCCGACGCCGCCGGAAGCGATGACCGGCGCATGCACCGCGTCGGCGACGGCGCGCGTTAGCGCGATATCGAAACCGCTCTTTGTCCCGTCGCGATCCATCGAGGTGAGCAGGATTTCGCCGGCGCCGAGTTCGGTCACCTCGCGCGCGTAGTCGACGGCGTCAATCCCGGTCTGGCGGCGCCCGCCATGGGTGAAGATTTCCCAGCGCCCGTCCGCGACGCGCTTGGCGTCGATCGCGACGACGATGCATTGCGCGCCGAATTTTTCGGACGCTTCGCGAACGAAACCGCGATTGGCGACGGCTGCTGAATTAATCGAGACCTTGTCGGCGCCGGCGAGCAGGAGATTGCGGATGTCGTCCAGCGTGCGCACGCCGCCGCCGACGGTCAGCGGCATGAAGCAGGCTTCTGCGGTGCGCTGCACGACGTCGAGCAGAATGCCGCGATTCTCATGGCTCGCGGTGATGTCGAGAAAGCAGAGTTCGTCGGCGCCGGCGGCGTCATAGGCGATGGCGCATTCCACAGGATCGCCAGCGTCGCGCAGATCGACGAAATTAACGCCTTTGACGACGCGGCCTTCCTTCACATCCAGGCAGGGAATGACGCGGGCTTTGAGCATCAGGCGTCCTCCGTCGCCGCCCGCGCGCGGCGTATCAACGCCAGCGCCTGCGCCGGATCGAGCCGCCCGTCATAGAGCGCGCGCCCGGTGATGGCGCCGGCGAGTTTGCGGCAGTCCGGCTGCAGCAGCCGCTCGACATCGGCGAGCGACGCGAGGCCGCCCGAGGCGATAACGGGAATCGTCAACGCGTCGGCGAGCGCCAGAGTGGCGTCGATGTTGAGGCCAGTGAGCACGCCGTCGCGCGAAATATCGGTGTAGATGATGGCGCTGACGCCAGCGTCTTCGAAGCTCCTGCCGAGATCGAGCGCCGACATACGCGTCGCGCGCGCCCATCCGTCGACGGCGACGCAGCCGTCCTTGGCGTCGACTCCGACCGCGACGCGGCCGGGATAGAGTCGCGCGGCCTCGCGCACGAAAGAGGGGTCCTTGACCGCCGCCGTGCCGATGATGACGCGGGCGACGCCCTGGTCCAGCCAGCGCGACAGCGTGCGCATGTCGCGAATGCCGCCGCCAAGCTGCACGGGAATGGTCAGCGCCGCGAGAATTGCTTCGACGGCGGAAGCGTTACGCGGCGCGCCCGCGAAGGCGCCGTCGAGATCGACGACATGGAGATATTCGAATCCGACCCGCTCGAAGGCGCGCGCCTGTTCCGCCGGATCGTCGCTGAACACGGTCGCGCGATCCATGTCGCCCTGGGCGAGGCGCACGCACTGCCCTTCCTTCAAATCGATTGCGGGAAACAGGATCACGGTCGCCACCTGAGGAAATTGCTGATCAAGGCTAAGCCGAGCCTCTGGCTTTTTTCGGGATGAAACTGCACGCCGACAAGATTGTCGCGGGCGACCGCCGCGGTCAGCGGCGCGCCATAATCCGTCGTCGCCAGGATGTGTTCGGGCGCCGACGGCGTGAGCTGAAACGAGTGCACGAAATAGGCGTGCAATCCGCGCTCTCCGGTCGGCACGCCGGAAAAGAGCGGATGTTCGCGACTCAGCGTAAGCGTGTTCCAGCCCATGTGGGGGATTTTCAATGAAGGATCGGCAGGCGTGATCGCCGCGACGTCTCCTGGAATCCAGCCGAGCCCCGGCCATTCGCCATGCTCGAGGCCACGCGCGCCCATGAGCTGCATCCCAACGCAAATGCCTAAGAACGGCCGGCCGCGGTCGATGGCCGCCTCCTGCAGCGCGGCGTAAAGGCCCTCGATCGCCATCAGGCCGCGACGGCAATCGGCGAAAGCGCCGACGCCCGGCAGAACGACGCGCTCGGCGGCGCGCACGACGTCAGGTTCGCTGGTGACGCGGATATTGGCCGGCTGCTGCGATTCGCGGGCCGCGCGCTCAAAGGCTTTCAAGGCGGAATGAAGATTGCCCGACCCGTAGTCGATGATCGCCGTCGTCAAGGAGCAGGCTCCCGAGCGACGTCTTCCTTGGCGACGGGGCGGTGACGGTGAAAATACGCCGCCTCGGCTTCGTCGATGTCGTCGCCGACGACAAGGTCCTGCTCGACATAGCCGCGACGCGCCAAATTCCAGCCGACGAGCCGCTCTCCCTCGAAGCCAAGCCAGACGGCGAGCGCGAAGGTGAGCCAGGAGATGGCGTCGCGCGAGACCCGCATTTTCCAGGCGAGAAGCGATAAGGCGACGAGCAGAAGCGTCCACAGGCCGGCGACGATCCAAGCCCGGCGCCAGGCAAGCCAGAACGGGCCGAAAAGCGCGGCCGGCCAGGAAAAGCCGTCGCGCAGAAAGACGATCTTATCCGGCGCGGGAAGCGCGCCCGACGCCGTTCGCGGAAAATGAACAGTGAATATGGCCATCGGCCGTCCTCTCCTCGGCGTCACGCGCCTCCTGTCAGGCGGTGAGCGTTCCCTTGGTAGAGGGCGCTTCGCCTTGCGAACGGCGCGGATCGATCGCGACCGCCTTACCGAACGCCCGCGCGAAGCCCTTGAAGGCGCTTTCGGCGATATGATGGCTGTTGACGCCGCGCAGGCATTCGATGTGCAGTCCGATGCGGGCTTGAACCGCGAAAGCCTGAAAGAATTCGCGCATCAATTCCGTGTCGAAGTCGCCGATCCGTTGCGCCGGGAAGGAAACGTCGTAAACGAGAAAAGGACGGCCGGAAACGTCCACGACGACGCGGGTTAACGCCTCATCGAGCGGCACATGGGCGTCGCCATAGCGGGCAATGCCCTTGCGGTCGCCGAGCGCGCGATCCGTTGCCTGGCCAATGGCGATGCCGACGTCCTCGACTGTGTGATGGCCGTCAATATAGAGATCGCCCTCGGCGCGCACCGTCAGATCCAGTGGCGCATGACGGGCGATCTGGTCGAGCATATGGTCGAAAAAGCCCAACCCCGTCGAAATCTCCGAGCGGCCGGCCCCATCGAGGTCAACGGCTACGGAAATCTTCGTTTCCTTCGTGTTGCGCTCGATCGTCGCGCTGCGCATGTCCTACCTTTTTGTGGGCTCCGCCGGCGATTCCGGCGACTGTGGCCGAAGCGGCGGGTTTGTAACAATTCGGTCCTTGATAAGCCACCCGTGCCGCTTCCGCGTCAACCGCCCGAGCCGCTTCCGCGTCAAGGAGAAGCGAGATACGCGCCAACGATCGCCTCCTGTCGGCAGACCGAAAGCAAAGCGGCGAATGGTCCTTCGGTTCGCGTCGATTCCCTCCCCAAACTCGACCACGGCAATTTGTCTGATCCCCCGGAGCGCTTATAGCTTGGCGAAAATGTCCTAAGAAGACGCCTCCATGCGCAAAATGCCGCATCCGACAGGACGTCGGTCGCTTGTTCAAACGGCCGAGGGCGAGGCGAGGAGAGGAGAAAACATGCGCGTAAGATTCTTTTCTGGCCTCATCGCGACGGCGCTGGCCGCTCAACCGACGACCGCCGAAACTTGGCGGGACGGCTTTGTGTCGCGCGTCGAAGCGCTGGCGCTTATCCAAACGCTGAACGCCTCATTGCTCGCAAGCCGCAGCGCGACCGCGACGTTAGAGAAATGGTGCGCCGATCACAAAATGTCGGCGGCGCCCAAAATCCTTGCGCGCCGCGTTTCGGGCACCGAGAAGCCGCCGAGCGAGGAGACGCGCCGGCGGCTCGATGTCGGCGCGAATGAGCCGATAAAATATCGTCGCGTGCAGCTCGCATGCGGCGAACATGTGCTGTCGGAAGCCGACAATTGGTACGTGCCGGGGCGCCTTTCCGACGACATGAACCGCGCCCTGGAGACGACGGAAACGCCCTTCGGCAAGGCGATCGCCCCGCTTCAACCGTTCCGCCGCACGGTTGAGATGAAGCTGCGCTGGTCGCCGCTGCCCGAAGGATGGGAGGCGTCTGCAACCGGCACCTCGCCAGACAAGGCGAGCGGCGCACTTTCCATTCCTCATGATCTCTTCGAGCACACGGCGGTGGTTTATGCGCGCGATCACCGTCCCCTGTCCGAGGTGCATGAAACTTATACGCGCGAGATATTGGAATTTCCTGCGCCCAGATCGCCGGGCGAGTGACCGCGCCGCGGCGGGCCGCCGTCGTGCCGCACTTGCTCAAATCAGCGTAGAACTCTACATCGGCTGAACGTCTCAGGCTGGATAAGCAAATGGATAGCGAACAAGGCCGCTCGGCGGCGATGCATGCGACGACGATCATCCTCGTCAAGAAAGCGGGAGAAACGGTGATCGCCGGGGACGGTCAGGTGAGTCTGGGCCAGACGATCATGAAGGGCAACGCCAAGAAGGTGCGCCGCCTCGGGAAGGGCGACGTCATCGCTGGTTTCGCCGGCGCCACCGCCGACGCTTTCACGCTCTTCGAACGGCTTGAATCGAAGCTCGAACAATATCCCGGACAATTGATGCGCGCCTGCGTCGAACTCGCCAAGGACTGGCGGATGGACCGATATTTGCGGCGCCTGGAGGCGATGATGCTTGTCGCCGACAAGAGCGTCGGCCTCGTCCTTACCGGCTCCGGCGACGTTCTGGAGCCGGAAGCGACTGACGAAGGCGCGGTGGCCGCCATTGGTTCAGGCGGAAATTACGCGCTCGCCGCCGGGCGCGCTTTGCTCGATTCGCCGCTCAACGCCGAAACCATCGCGCGACGGGCAATGATTATCGCATCAGAAATTTGCGTCTACACCAACCAGAACGTGGTGGTGGAGAAGATTTAGGGCATTCGGTATTCGGCAGTCGGCGGTGGGATGATACGACTGCCTAATGCCGACTGCCTAATGCCGTTCCGAAGGACCTTCCCATGGCCGATTTCTCGCCGCGCGAGATCGTTTCCGAACTCGATCGCTTCATCGTTGGGCAAAACGACGCGAAGCGCGCCGTCGCCATCGCGCTGCGCAATCGCTGGCGACGGCTGCAGCTCGAAGGCCAGATGCGCGAAGAGGTGCTGCCGAAGAATATCCTCATGATCGGCCCGACAGGCTGCGGCAAGACCGAGATCGCGCGGCGCCTCGCCCGTCTCGCCAATGCGCCCTTTCTGAAAGTCGAAGCGACGAAATTCACCGAAGTCGGCTATGTCGGCCGCGACGTTGAACAAATCGTGCGCGATCTCATCGAGGTCGCCATCGTGATGGTCAAGGAGCGCCGCCGCAAGGACGTGCAGGCGCGCGCGCAACAGGCCGCCGAAGAGCGCACGCTCGACGCGCTGGTCGGCCCTGCCGCCTCGCCGAGCACGCGCGAAACATTTCGGCGTCGCCTGCGCGCAGGCGAACTCGACGACAAGGAAATCGAAATCGAGCTCACTCAATCGGGCTCCTCGATGCCGATGTTCGAACTGCCGAACATGCCCGGCGCGAGCGTCTCCGCCTTTTCGCTCGGCGATATCTTCGGCAAGGCAATGCAACGCGGCAAGCCGCGCAAGCTATCCGTGAAGGACGCTCAGGCGCCGCTCGTCGCCGAGGAAAGCGAAAAGCTGATCGACCAGGAGGCGAGCGTCCGCGAGGCGATTCATGAGGTTGAGAACAACGGCATCGTTTTCATCGACGAGATGGACAAGATTTGCGCGCGCGAGGGGCGCGGCGGCGCCGATGTTTCGCGCGAAGGCGTCCAGCGCGATCTCCTGCCGCTCATCGAAGGCACCACGGTCGCGACCAAACATGGAACGGTGAAGACGGACCATGTGCTGTTCATCGCCTCAGGCGCTTTTCATGTCGCAAAGCCCTCCGACCTTCTACCGGAACTGCAGGGACGCTTGCCGATTCGCGTCGAACTCTCGTCGCTCAACGAAGACGATTTCCGTCGCATTCTGACCGAAACCGAAGCCTGTCTGACCAAGCAATATTCCGCGCTGATGGGCACCGAGGGCGTGACGCTGGAATTCGCGCCCTCCGCCGTCGACGCCGTCGCCAAGGTCGCCGTGCAGGTGAATACTTCCGTCGAGAATATCGGCGCGCGGCGGCTGCAAACGGTGATGGAGCGCGTGCTCGACGACATCAGCTTTTCGGCGTCGGACCGCGCCGGCGACAGAATCGTCATCGACGGCGCCTATGTGGAAGAGCACATCGGCGATCTGGCGAAAAACAGGGATCTGAGCCGGTTTATTTTGTGACGCGATTCAGGCGGCGCTCGTCGCCCCAGCCCCCCACCGTACCTCTCCCCGTAAGCGAGGAAGGGGGCTCTAGCATCGCGCCTTCCGGCCCTTCTCCCCGCTTGCGGGGAGAAGTGAGATGAGGGGCTGGAGCATTTTGCAAATCTAATCCCGCCAACTGCACGCTTGCGCCCGCGCGCGCTTCTCGCCATAAGACCGCCAAACGCAAAACCTCGGCAAATCCCATGACCACCTTCCCTCAGCGCGTCTTCTCCGGCGTGCAGTCCACTGGCAATCTGCATCTCGGCAACTATCTCGGCGCGATCGTCAAATTCGTCGAGCTGCAGAAGAACTTCGACTGCCTCTATTGCGTCGTCGACCTGCATGCGATCACCGTGCCGCAGGACTCGATCGCGCTCAAAGCCAATACGCGCGAAATTGCCGCCGCCTTCATCGCCTGCGGCATCGACCCGAAAGAGAACATCGTCTTCAACCAGAGCCAGGTTGCGGAACACGCCGAACTCGCCTGGGTGTTGAATTGCGTCGCGCGCATCGGCTGGCTCAATCGCATGACCCAGTTCAAGGACAAGGCCGGCAAGGATCGCGAGAACGCCTCGATGGGCCTGCTCGACTATCCGGTGCTGATGGCCGCGGATATTTTGATCTATCGCGCGACGCATGTGCCGGTCGGCGACGACCAGAAGCAGCATCTCGAACTCGCGCGCGACATCGCGCAGAAGTTCAACAACGACTTCGCCGAGTCGATCGCGCGCAACGGCTTTGGCGAGGCCTTCTTTCCCCTGCCCGAGCCGCTGATCTCAGGGCCGGCGACGCGGGTGATGAGCCTGCGCGACGGCACGAAGAAAATGTCGAAGTCGGACGCTTCCGACTATTCGCGGATCAATCTCTCGGACGACGCCGACCAGATCGCGCAGAAGGTGAAGAAGGCGAAGACCGACCCGGACGCTTTGCCTTCCGAGGAAAAGGGGCTCGAAGGGCGCCCGGAAGCGGACAATCTTGTCGGCATCTACGCGGCGCTCTCGGGGCGCGGCAAGGCGGATGTCCTTGGCGAATTCGGCGGCGCTAATTTCTCGACCTTTAAAAACTCGCTGGTCGATCTCGCCGTCGCCAAGCTCGCCCCGATCACCGACAGGATGCGCCGCATTCGCGAGGATGAGTCCTATGTCGACGGCGTGCTGCGCGACGGCGCCGAACGCGCCCGCGCCATCGCCCGAGAGAATATGAATGCGGTGAAGGATATCGTGGGATTTTTGCGGTAGGCGGGCGCTATCCGTCGTTCAACTCCTGTAGCAGCCGTTCGGCTTCGAGTTTGAGCGGCGCAAGTTCGTTCGCGATGACATCCCAAACGAGAAAGTGATCGACGCCCCAATAAGCATGAATCAGCCGATTGCGGAAAGCCACTATTCTTTTCCACGGCGTCGGCGTCGCGGCGCGAAGCTCAGGCGAAAGTCTGTTTGCGGCCTCGCCAATAATCTCGAAATTGCGAATGACGGCGTCTTGAATCATTCTCTCATTGAGAAATAATTCCTTACCCCCGACCACAAAAGTTTCGATGGCGCGAATGCTGTCGAGCATATGTTCGAGATAAAGACGATCCGATCTCACAAAGTAAGGCTTTCCCTATCTATGAGCGGCTTGAGATAGGGACTAATCCCTCGCGAGGTAATCAGGTCGACTTTCCGACCGATCAGCGCCTCAAGCTCTTCCGCGAGCGCCAGAAATTCCGCAAAACCCCGATCCTCGGCGAGATCGATCAATATATCGACGTCGCTCGAAGGCGTTTCCGATCTTCGCGCCACCGACCCAAAAAGCCTGAGATTCGACGCGCCATGGCGCGCCGCCGCTCGGAGGAGATCAACGCGTTTTTCCAGCAATGTGTCGAGCAGCGGCATTTCTTACCTCTTCCAAAGCATTATAGCAGATATCTTCTAACCGAGCGCTGAAGGCTTCGGCCCCCCGCTCGCCCAATCGAGCAGTTGGACGGTATGGACGACCGGGATCGCCGCACCCGACCTGATCTGAATGATGCAGCCGATATTGCCCGCGGCGACGATATCCGGCGCGAGGCTCTCGATATTAGCGACCTTTCGCGACCGCAACTCGCCGGCGAAATGAGGCTGCAGCACATTATAGGTTCCCGCCGAACCACAGCAGATATGGCCTTCCGGAACGTCGACGACCTCAAAGCCTGCCGCGCGAAGAAGCGCGACTGGCTCTTGCGATATTTTCTGCCCGTGTTGCAGAGAACAAGCCGAATGATAGGCCACGCGAAGCCTCGGCGCGTCGCCCGTCGGCGCAAAGCCGATCTTTGACAAAAGCTCGGTCACGTCTTTTGCGATCAACGAGATATGCGCCGACCTCTCCGCGAGAGTCGGATCGTTGCGGAACATATGGCCATAGTCCTTCACGCTGGTTCCGCAGCCCGAGGCGTTGATGACGATATGGTCGAGTCCGCCGGAGCCGATTTCGCGCGACCAGGCTTCGATATTGGCGCGCGCATAGCGCAGCGACTCATCGAGTTTGCCGAGATGATGCGGCAGCGCCCCGCAGCAGCCAGCGCCTTTCGCAACCACGACCTCGACGCCATGGCGCGTGAGAAGCCGTATCGTCGCCTCATTGATCGACGTGTCGAGAACCGTCTGGACACAGCCGCTGAGAAGCGCGACGCGCATTTTGCGCGCGCCTTGCGCCGCAAACACCTGCGGAGAATCGACGCTCGAAGCGGAGGGAATCCACGCCGGCGCGAGCGCGAGCGCCGACGCGATGCGGCGCGGCGCCAAGCACGCCAATGGACGCAGGGCCGCCGCAAGACGAAACAGCGGACGCGCGAGCACGGGCCGCGGCAAGATGGAAGCGAGCGCCGCGCGCATGGCGCGCTCCTCAAAGGGCCGCCTATATGTCTGTTCGATATGCGCCCGCGCGTGATCGACGAGATGCATGAAATGCACGCTCGAAGGACATGTCGTCATGCAGGAGAGACAGGACAGGCAGCGATCGATATGACGAGCCGTATGCGCATCTGCCGGCCGTTCCATCTCGAACATGTCCTTGATGAGATAGATGCGCCCGCGCGGCCCATCGAGTTCGTCGCCGGTAAGGAGATAGGTCGGGCATGTCGCCGTGCAGAAGCCGCAATGCACACAGGCGCGGAGAATCTTCTCCGTTTCGGCCATATCGGGATCGGCGAGCGCCTGCAGCGAGAAAAACGTCTGCATCGACTTTTAGAACTCCGCGCGCATTCGGCCACGCTCCAAAATATGCGCGGGATCGAAGCTTTCCTTGACACGCTTGGTCAGCGCCGCAAGCGCCGCCGGCTGCGGATGGAAGATGTCGACCGTCGCGCGCGTCTCCTCGCTCGCACGAACAAGCGTCGCGTGGCCTCCGCAGGCGTCGACTGCGCCGCGCACAGAGTCGGTATGCGCGTCAGGCGCGGTCTCGACGCACAGCCAGATCAATCCGCCCGCCCAGTCATAAAAATGCGCGAGTATCGGCGCGCCCGCGCGGCGAATGCGCTCGACGACGGCGAATCCTTCGGTTGGCGCGACGGAAATGCGCCAAACCTGGCCGGCTATTGCGGCGACGGGCGCGGCGTCTCGCAAATCTCGCCACAGCGCCGCTGACTCGCGCACGTCGAGCGTCTCAAACCGGATGCCGTTGCCGGCCAATCGCGCGGCGAGATCGTCGCGGCGCGCCGTCACCGATATCGCGGGACCCTCGAGGCGAATAGCGGCGGCGTGCGCGTCGAACGCCAAACCGGCGCCGGCGGGCAGCATCGCGAGCGACGACGGCTCGCACGGCGTCGCCGTGGCGCGGCGCAACAGCGCGAGACTCTCCGCTTCGCTCGCGCCGATCGCGAGCAGCGTGCATTCGGTCTCGGGCTTCGGCAGCACTTTGAGCGTCGCCTCGGTAAGGAGCGCCAGCGTGCCATATGAGCCGCAAATGAGCTTTGAAAGGTCATAGCCGGTGACATTCTTCATGACGCGGCCGCCGGATTTTACAATCTCGCCCCGCCCTGTAACGCAGCGGAATCCGAGTACATGATCGCGCGCCGCGCCCGCTTTGATCCGCCGCGGGCCAGAGGCGTTGACGGCCACGACGCCGCCGATCGTCGCGCCGCCCTGCGCCGGGCCAAGGAGCGCGCCATAGTCCAGCGGCTCGAAGGCGAGCTGCTGCCCGTGAGCGTCCAACAGCGCTTCGATCTCGCTGAGACTTGTGCCCGCGCGCGTCGAGAGCACGAGTTCGTCGGGCTCATATAGCGTCACTCCGGTCAGCGCGGCGGTGGAAAGCGTCTGACTCTGCGGCGCACAGCGCCCGAGCCGCGACTTCGAGCCGCCGCCGACAATCGCGCAAGAGACGGCGTTCGCATTCGCTGTGCGGATCGCGTCAACGGCGTCCACCTCGTCGCGGATGTCTAGCGTCGCCGAAGCGCCCCGCATCGCTAAAATCTCGGCAGGTCTGGAAAGGGCGTCTTTCCGCCGGAGACATGCATCATGCCGAACTCGGCGCAACGATGCAGCGTCGGAAACACTTTGCCCGGATTGAGACGGCCCGCCGGGTCAAAGGCGCATTTGAGCCGCATCTGCTGCTCGAGGTCGACCTCGCTAAACATTTCGCCCATCAGGTCGCGCTTTTCGACGCCGACGCCATGCTCACCGGTGAGAACGCCGCCGAGCGAAACGCACAGTCGCAAAATGTCGAAGCCGAGCTTTTCCGCGCGTTCGACGTCGCCCTCTTTTGAGGCGTCATAGAGAATGAGGGGGTGGAGATTGCCGTCGCCGGCGTGAAAGACATTGGCGACGCTCAGCCCCTGTTCCTTGGCAAGCCGATCCATGCCGGCAAGCGCTTCCGGCAGCCGCGCCCGCGGTATCGTGCCGTCCATGCAAAGATAGTCGGGCGCGATGCAGCTGACCGCCGGGAACGCATTCTTGCGTCCGGCCCAGAATTGCAGTCGCTCCGCTTCGCTCGTCGAGGCCCGTATCGTCGTCGCGCCTTCTTCACGCGCGATATCCTGAACGACGCCGACGAGATGGTCGACTTCCGCCTGTGTTCCGTCGAGCTCGACGATAACGAGCGCTTGCGCGTCGAGCGGATAGCCGCAGGGCTGAAAGCGCTCGACCGCATGGATCGTCGCTTTGTCCATCATCTCCAGCCCGCCGGGGATGATTCCGCGCGCGATGATCGCGCCGACGCAGCGCGCGCCCGCCTCGACGCTCGCAAAGCCAAGCAGCAGGCCGCGCGCGACCGGCGGCTTCTGCAAGAGCCGCACCGTCACTTCCGTCACGACGCCAAGCAGTCCCTCGGAGCCGGTCATCAGACCGATCAGGTCGTAGCCCTCGCTGTCGAGATGCTTGCCCCCGAGCCTGATGAGGTCGCCGCCCATCAGCACAATCTCGAGCCCGAGTATATTATTGGTCGTCAGGCCGTATTTCAGGCAGTGAACGCCTCCGGCGTTCTCGGCGACATTGCCGCCGATCGAACAGGCGATCTGCGACGAGGGATCCGGCGCATAATAGAAGCCCTGCGCCTCGACGGCTTTCGATATCGCCAGATTCTGAACGCCAGGCTGGACGCACGCGCAGCGGTTCTCGTAGTCGATCTCGAGGATGCGATTGAACTTGGACATGCCGAGAAGAATGCCGTCTTCAAGCGGCATCGAACCGCCGGAAAGCGACGTGCCGGCGCCCCGAGGCACCACTTTGACATTCATCTCGGCAGCGAGCGCCATGATCGCGCGCACCTCTTCGACGTTGCCGGGCAGCGCCACGACGAGCGGGAGCGCGCGATACATGGTGAAGGCGTCGCATTCATAGGCGCGGCGTGAGACGTCGTCGACGATCAGGCTCTCACGAGGCAGAATGGCGCTTAGCCGCGCGATCAGCTCATTGCGTCGCGACATGATCGCCGGCTCGGGCGCCGGCATGAGGAGAGTCATCGACCCGCGCCTCCGATGCGCGCGAGAGGCCGCTGAACGCGCCAGCTTTCCGCCAAAGCGTAGACTTTGCTAAGGCGCGCCGCGCCCTGCGTCCAACCCGTTTAGTTGAGGGCCCGACCGCGCGCAAGCCCGCCAAGAAGGTCCGCGGAGATCGCAAAATCATTAGAAATGCGCGGATTTTTGGCGCTTTCCATTAATCCGCTTATGCTAAGCAATATTCCATCGCACCCGAAAGCGGCCGAAAGGCAATGATAAAGACCATTCTGATCGTCGAGGACAATGAGCTCAATATGACGCTCTTCAACGATCTTCTCGAATCCAACGGCCATGCGACGCTATGCGCGAAAAACGGCCGCGAGGCGATTTCCCTTGCGCGAAACCATCGGCCCGATCTCATCTTGATGGATATTCAGCTGCCGGATATCAGCGGCCTCGACGTGACGCGCCTGCTCAAGGCCGATGACGATCTCAAAGCGATTCCCGTCGTGGCGATCACCGCCTTCGCGATGAAGGGGGATGAGGAAAAAATCCTTCAGGGCGGCTGCGAAGCCTATTTGTCGAAACCGATCTCGGTGGCGAAATTTCTGGAGACGGTGAATTCCTTTCTCGCAGAACGCCCCTGACCGACGATTTCGCCGCAATCGCAAAGTTTTCGACGGGCTTGCAGGCGGCGCGCGGCTGAACTATACAGCGCGCGACGGCGGCGAGCCGGTCCGGACCTCCCCCAAGAGGCGACCGAATGGAATGGGGCCATAGCTCAGTTGGGAGAGCGCTTCAATGGCATTGAAGAGGTCGTCGGTTCGATTCCGTCTGGCTCCACCAATAAGATCAATGAATTAAAGACGGAACACCCGATTTTAGATTGCTTGTTTTGGGGACACGTCGCCACCGCGCCAGTAACCGTCCCTCGATCGGCATGATGTCGCTCATCTCTCAATATTCAGCAGGTTCAGAAAAGCTGTGAAGACTGAACCCGAAGCAGATGAGGCTGACACTGAGGATTACAGGCGAGCCATTTTCATTCAGCAGAAGGCCCAGTTTGGCGTGATACTCGCCAATCGGCTGTCTGATCCCAATGAGGATCACGACACCGCCCGCCACCGTTATGCCCACGTCCGGGAGGAATTGATCGCAGCCCTTGATTTGATCGAGGACGAGTTTTTGCGTGGATTCTCTGCTCACCAAATTATTAAGATGTGCAAGGCAGGCAATGACGAGATAATCGCACGCGCCTTGCTCATTTGCGTGCGGGACGAGTTTATCCGCGAGAAAATCTTTGAAGATTTTCCCGAACTACGGGCGAGCCGCAACTCCGCTTGAGCCACAGGGATGATCGATGTTTACGTTGGGCGCAATAATTCTGACGGTTTCTCTCGCTTGGTATGCCGGACGGCAGAATGAAAACGACCGTTCCCAATATGATGGTGCGCCTCTCGATCTCCACGAGTGGTTATTACTGTTGCATGCTCGCCAGGATTTAAAGCTGATTTCTTTTCTCCTAGGCGGCATTTTGGTCATGCTCGGCGTGATAGCCGACCGCATTCAATAACTCCGAGACGATAGTGAATTTTGTGAGCGGAAGCGATCGCGCGGTGATAAGCGTTTACAAATTGCGACGCATACGCGAACTTACCACGCCAATTGTGGTATTGCAGAGCGATAGACAAGGTGCCGGCTCTGCACGTCGCCCTAACTTACGAGAAGGCAGTTTTGATGCGCCTGAAGGCCTTTTTCTTTGCACTAGGCGGGATAGGACTTCTCACCGCGCCCACTTTTGCGAAGGGGCCTTTTGAACCTTTTTCAATCGGCAATTGGCAGGGCGGCTCCTTCACGAATGACGAAACCGGCGCGTTTTCCCATTGCGCCGCTAGTGTCCCATACCAAAACGGCATGTCGCTATTCGTCGCTGTAGATAGCGCTGGTTGGCGTCTTGGTTTCCTTAACAATGGCTGGCGTTTAGTCGTAGGGCAGAACCTTCCCATTCAGCTAAGATTTGACGGCGGCGCGCCTCTTCCCCTCACGGCAATACCGCTCAATGGCATACTTGCAGTTGTCCCAATGCCTGTTCAATCTACTTTGATGCGGACTTTTATGGACGCCGACCGCATGGACTTTATTGCGGGCGGGAACGTGTTTCCATTTAATCTCGAAGGATCGCTGCGTGTTTTCCCGCTTCTTGCCGACTGCGCAAAACGCCATACCCCTCAAGGGCCGCCAGCCGTCGCGCAGGAGCGCAGATCGCCAAAGCGGTCCGCGCCTCGTGCTTATGTCAATCCACCAGAGAAGGCTGACGAGAGGCCATCAACGAGCGCCCCTCCCGACGCGGAGGCCGAGCGTAGCAAACTGATATCAGAAGCTGCTGCTGAGCACTCAAAGTGTCTCCGCAGTCAGATGCGCCAAATTGTTCCATATTCTAGCGAAAGTGCGGAAACCTTAGCTCAGGTTGTTATTACCAAATGCGAGGAATCAGAACAGAAGTTCGTCAGCTTAGGGATGGCACTGTTCAACGCATCAAGAGCGGAAGTTGAAAAAATCGTTAGCCAAGCACTTGAAAAGCAAAAGAAGAAAATGGTCGCCGATATAGTTAGCTTCCGCGCAGAGATAAATAAATCGATAATGTCTCAGCCGAAGTCAGAAGAACACCAAAAATCAAAAAAGGAAGAAACTGGCATCTAGACTTACTTCATCGCCGCCTTTTTTGAGCCTTGACCTTTGTAGCGCGTCGGGTCATTCGCTTCTAGCGCTCGCACATAGGCGTCGACGATTTTTGCGATTTTGATCCGCTTCGGCGATCCTTTCGCCATTCCCATGGCGGCTGAACCTGACCAGCCCAAATCCCCCGCTTCGCGTTCTTCGCCTCTTGTTCAGCCGCTACATAGGCGCTCGAATATTTTCGATACGCCATCGCGTGACCATTTCTAACAAGCCAAAGCTCGATGTCTTCGCCTCTCACACTGCAGTCCGCGACAATTCGGCCATATCGGTCAATGTCGCGCTCCTGGCATTGGACAGGCGAAGCACCGATGAAATCATCGAGAGTTATCGCAGCTTGTTGTCCACACCGGTAGAGTTTGCCCATGGCATCGAAGCACGGCTGTCCTTTCTCCGGCGCGTCAATGCCGTGAAGCCTGATGCGCTGGCCATGTATTCTCTATCGTGTCGCCGTCGACGACCGAAGCACGGCCAACCATGTCAGCGAAGGCAGTGCTTGAAATGGCCGCAGCTAAGACGGCCATAATGACTCGCTTCATGCGCACCTATAGCTTTAAGGGGGCGGGACAATTGTGTCACCTCTTCGCGGCAGCCGCTTAGCGCGATACCAGCCATTGCATAAGGCGGGTTATCTCGCTTTCCAACTCAGCATCGGTCATTTGTTCTACGGGACGCTTAGGAATCTCTTTTGGCAATAGCGAAGCGATTAGCCTAAGATAGGCCGCAGGCTCGGATATTCTGCAATTCTCAATTGCCGTAGCGCCATGCAATTCGTAGTCGTTCCGCAACGCTTCAACAAACGCTTTCGGAAATAAATTACGTGAGCCCTTGCGCGTTGTCTTAGGCAGGTGGTTTCGCCACAAAGTATGTCCGGGCAATAACTGACCCTTCGCATCGCGTTGCTTAGCGCTATCGAGCGTCCCATCGTTCGTGCGATCAGGCGCGGTAATCTTTTTCTGCATGTTTCGAACCATACCGTCGTTGCATAATCAGCGTCGCCTTAGTTCATTTCCATTGCACGTCGCCCACATATCCCATGCATTTGGTAAGGCAGTCGCGTTCACGTTCGCGCGCCACACGGAGTCCTTTCGATAAATTGCCTTACCGGGACAATCGGGACAACCGGGACAAATGTCCCTCCCTGTCCCGCCATAAACGGCAGCGGGATGGGCCAGGGCCCGGGACAACCGGGACACACCCCTTAAGGGGTGTCCTGTCCCGTCCCGCTCCGATGGTCGCCTGCTGGATCAAGGGAGCCATAGGACGCGCCTTCCGTTGTGCTCAGCGGCGTTGACGCGCTGTGCCTTGATCGCCGCCTCAACTGAACGGCTGAAGTTCCTGCGCTGGCGATTGGCAAGTTTTTCCCTATCTTCGTCGGGCTCGGCCTGCTCGGCGATGCGCGCATAATAGTGGCTTCGGACTATATTATCCGAAACGGCGCGCACGGTCGTATCGTCGTTGTAGGGACGGATTAACTTACCGTCCCGTTCGATCGCTTCGGCGATCACAGCCATGAGCAAGCGTTGTGTAGGTGGCGCAGACTTAGCGCGGCTTACCTTTGCGTTGGGTGCAGCATCGTCAATTGTCTCGACAATTAGCGTCGAGATATCGTCGCCGTCTTCATCCTGTCCGATGACGATGCGAGATAGCCGCGCTACGAGACAAATGTCGCTACCTTCGTCTTTTAGTTTTTGTAGAGTTAGCGTCGCGGCATAGTCTCTCTCTGCGCGCTCGCAAAGCACAGTTGTATCGAGCGCGCCGGAAAGGCTTGAATGACCGCGTAATCGCTTGTCGTCGCTTAGCCCGGCATGATGAACGATCAAGACCAGACATTTGAAGCGCGACGCTATCTCGCCAGCATTGGCGACAAAGGCCGTCATCCCGCTTCCGTTTTCGTCCGCCGAGCCGAGCGTTTGCGCCAGCGTGTCGATCACGATCAGACCCGGAGCGACTCCTGCGCCTTCAATCGCCTCGCCGAGCGCCCCCACATCGCCTGGCGCAGTTCCGAGGTTCGGCGCTGCGGCAATCATATAGAAGGGAACTGAAGACGAAAGCTCGGGGTGGGCTCTCTCGAAACCAACCTTTCGCTTTCTCAGCCCCGCCGCCCCTTCGGCAGCGAGATATACGACGGGCGCTTGAGTAACGCGTCGTCCTGCCCATTGTCGGCCCGACGCTATGGAAACGGCGATATAGAGCGCGACGAAGCTCTTGTAGCTCCCCGGTTTTCCATAAAGCGCGGCAACGCCCCGACGCGGGAGGATATGCTTGACGAGCCATTCCTCGCTCTTGTCAAAGGTGATGCTTTTCCATGCTTCGAGCTTGAAACGCCCAGCCACGGGGAAATGCTTCCTTTTTACCTCGACTCTATCCACCTCCTGCCGCGCCATCGCTCGCGCAACGCTGTCCTGGGCCGCCTTCACGCCCGCCGCGGGCATTTGTGGCCTAAGGAGCAATGGGTTAGCCAATCCGTTTGTCCATCCGCTGTCGAACGTAGCCTGCGTTTTGCGAGGATCGTTGCCGCCTTTGGCTGCGCGCTCCATCGCCGCTTCCAGCGCTTTGTCGTAAAGGCCTTCAGCGGGCACCCCTGCCGCCACAAGGCCGGCGAGCGTATGCGCTTCCTTGTTGATCGTAGCGTTCGAGGTTCCGGGTGAGGCGTTAGCGGTATTATCAAGCGACCGCCGGGCGATATTCCAAGCGTGCTCGATTTGCTCGGGCGTGAGCGCGCGAGGCGGCGAAGTGGGAAAGTTATCGGGCTGCGCTCCCATGCCGCTTGCGCCTTCCCCCCGAGGCGCGCTGCTCTTGTTCTTGATGGTTGCCGGCCGCTTGCCCCTGCGAAGCAGGTCCAGCAACCACTGCGGCGGTGGTGGCGGCGGGCCATTCTCTAGTCGCGCGGAGCCTTCGGCATATTCATAGCATCGGCCATCGGGCAGCGTCGCGCTGGGGGCGAGGATGTAGCCGCCCACGCCCCTTGCGTCGACGCCGCGCCCGCCCAGCGCACCTGGGCTGTTGCCGAGCGTCTCGCCCTCCGGTTGACTGAAGATGTAATGCACGCCGCCGCCCGGAGTGTTCACGCGCGGCACGCCGTGAAGAGCGTCGTTGTTTGCCGCGCACAAGCCCACGAAATGCGCTACGCCATCGGGAGCGTCGGGCTTCCGGTCGGCGTCAATGACCAAGAGATTGCTCTTTCCGCAATCGATCGCTGGCACGGCGGCGTTATGGCGTTCGAAAGCCTCGCGGAGTATATTTTCATCAGTCGTGGACCATGCCCGCCACGATGCAACGAAGGTAGGGCGTTTGTCCGTCCCGCAAGGAAACACGGCATTCCCAGCCCGGCCCAGGGTGAGTGCAGCATCTAAATTAACGGAAGCAGGCGATAGGGAGGCGGGGATCGAGCCCGCCTCTTTCGCATTAATGCCCTCGGGCGGCCCTGCAGCGCGCGCGGTGTGCAAGGAAGGTAGCGGCATGGGGACGGGCCGGCGCTTTCCATTTTCGAGGCCGCGATTGATCGCATCGTCCAAATTTTTATTGTTTATCGATTTAAGAGCCGGAATCTCTCTGGCTGTAGCCCACAGGGCGGCCGTGATTTCCGACTGCTCCAGCACGCCGACATAACGGCCCATTTCGCTAGCGGCCTCTTCCAAGGCCGCGAGCCCAGCGCTGTAGTTTTTCTGGGCCGCGACATGAGCCTTCATGCTGTTCAGTTTTTCGAGCGCGTCTTCGCGCTGTGCGGCGGGTTGATTGGCATGGGTGGTCACTTGCAAAGCCTCCCCATAGCGCGCGCCCACGGGAGAGCGGAGATACCCTCGCGTTTTGCCCATGCGGGGGGCGTGCCGGGGTCAAATGAAAAGCCTCGGCCCTCAGCGACCCCCCGCATCAGCGCGAGATGGACGTGGTTTATCAGGACGAACTTCGGCGGGCGCTTAGCCGCCCGGCGCTGGCGACGGTTCATCTTCCCGTTCGTCATGACTCACGCCGCCTGCGTCTCGGAGGTCGACTTTTGCGCCTTGCCGATCTTCGACAGCGCCCAGGCGTCCAGGTCTTCGGGCTTGTAAATCGCGGCGTTCGCCGCTTTGTGGAAGATCGGGCCACCGCCTACGACGGCCAGCTTCGCCAGAGTTTTTTCGGAGCCGAATCCGTAGTTGGCTTTAAGATATTCGCCAGCTGACTTACGGCGGAGATATTGGGCCGGATGCAACTTGGTCACTCCTCTGATGAGCGCCGTAGCGCTAGGAATGACTATGAAATCTACGCACAATTTCGGGCTTGTCGAAATGTCTTAATGCCCCAAGCAAAAAATCTTTGGGGCATTTTCTTGGGGCATTTATTTTGCCAGGTCTCTCGATATTCGGCGGACTCCCGGAACTTTTCATGGGGCATTCTTTAACGGCCGTCCTGGGTTCGCCATCGGGTACAGTTCATGCCAAATTCGTTCGAAGTGTTGCTTTTTAATGCCTCGATCTTGGAAGAATTCCTTATTGTCTTCCCATGCCCGAATCCGTGGCCTTCCACCCAGCTCGCATTCCTTGGCCTTTATCCACTTTGTCAGCTCCACTTCGGTCATCAACGGCTTTGTATGTGCCTTTGCTACCTTCAATTGTTCCCTTAACCACGCAGCAAACGACGCCTTGCCTACATGGACGCAGTGAATCTGAGGTCGCTTCCCGCCGCGGAATATTTCAGCGAAAGCTTCATCCGAATAGCCATCGATGGCGGGCTCAATCGAATTGTTTTTGTCGGGGACTAGATCGTAACTATTGCCAGCGAAAATGCCGGGGTCGATCCGTTCGCGCCGTTTTTCGCCAGCGTAGAGAACTATTTCCTCCATCTTTGCCGCATCGAAGAGCGCTCGCCATGCCCGCGTCTTTCTCGCGGCCGATAAAGGCCAATGCTTCGCGAGCATATCTATTTCAAAAGTTGGCTTACCAAATGCCAAAATATTTAAGACGACATTCAATGAGATCGCATCGCCTTCACAATTCGCCACAGATGCAATGCTCAGTCCTCCCGGCGGCTTCCATTGCTTCCTTTGGAATTTTTCGGCCGCTAATATTCGAGGATCGAATTGAGGCTTACCCGATCCGCCACCTGACGCGCTTGTGGCGCACCGTGGCGTATTCCCTGCGCATAAAGTCCGCAGCGGTCTCGGCTGACGACTTCTACATTCGGATGCTGGCGCAGCCAGTCCGCCGTTTCTTCCGTCGAACGTCCGGGCAAGACGTCGATAACTTCGCGTCGCTCCAGATCCACCATCACGGTCCCGTAACTCTCTCCCTTCCGCCAGCTCCAATCGTCGATGCCCAACGCACGAACGTCATTGATCCCGCGGCTCGAGCCCCGTTTCAACTGCCGCAGAAGGGTGTCGTCGCTCGCCGGCATGCCGAGGCGGTTTATCAGCCGCTCGCATGGCTTGCCGCCGGCGCCATGCGCAAATAGCTGAAGAAGGCGGCCAACACGTAACGTCCGACGCGCATGTCGGGCGGCGACGCCGGGAAGCTGATCGGAGAATGTTTTCCGTGCGCACAACCTATTCAGACAACGCCAACGCGTCATCAGGACTTTCAATGCGACAACCGCGCCTTGAGCCGGCAGATCCTGTAAACAGCGCGAATATCGACTGTGTCGCCGTCGTGATCGCGCCCCGCATCCGGGACAGAAGCCGATCTCTCGCGCGGCGGCCGAAATTACCCAACGATCGCCATCGCACTCCACCGCCGTAACTCTGACGCCTGGCCCAAGCGTCCATGTTGATTTTGCTTGCATGCGGCTCAATACGGGCCGCGAAGTCACCAACCGGTAAAAAGCACGAAATGTGAGGCAGACCCCGTTTGATGGCTTTTTTGGCGCAAAGTTCGATATTCTCAATCCAAGATGGCTTCTGACAATGACTCTGAGCAATTGCTCGTAAGAATATGCGCGAGGACCGCCAAACTCGAAGGTGATCGCATGCGCGTCCTTCCGATCCAACGCCCGAACGATTGCTTCCGCCACATCCTCCACATAGGTGGGCTGCAGTCTCGTGAGACCGCGCCCGAACATCGGATAGATTGGAAGCCGGCCGAGCAGTTTGAGGATTGGGGTGAGAAATGAATCGTCCGGTCCGAACATTACCGCCGGGCGAATTAGAATTGCGTCTGCGAACGCAGCCCGAACCGCCAATTCGCCTTCGCCACGCTTGCGGATATAGAGCGATGACGAGCCAGCATCAGAACCGATTCCAGAAATGTGCGCGAGCCGCTCCACTCCGGCTCGACGTGCTTGATTCGCCACTCGTTGAGCAGCCTCGACATGCACGGAATGAAAAGTCTCGCGGCCATGCTCGACGTGTAGACTGACCGCATTCACAACGCCGTAAGGGGGTCAGCGCAGAATCTTCCCAAAATCGTACGTTAAGGGCGGTTGGACGTTTAGAAATAAGCAGCTCCTCCCCGATTTGGACCTCTGATTTCTTGCAAGAATGCTGATTTTTGAATTCCCGGCCAAACTGCAGCGCCACCATTCGTGGCTGCGCGGCAGGAGGCCAGCAATGAAAAAACACGAAATTCTTTCCCCACAATCCCGGGCTGAGTTGTTCGACCCGCCGACAGATCCGGCAGCTATCGTTCGGCAGTACACGTTCTCGCTCGATGATTTGACATTGATCCGCCAACGACGCCGTGACGCCAATCGATTGGGATTTGCCGTGCATCTTGCCTATTTGAAATTTCCCGGCAGAGCTCTCGGCAGTGAGGAGGCTCCCGCCTCCGACATGGTCCCCTTTTTGGCACAACAGCTCGGAGTGGGATCAGACGTTTATAGCGAATACGCGCACCGTGACGAAACCCGTCGCGAGCATCTGGGCGACATACAGTCATATCTTTGCGTTCGTCCTTTCAGCCGCGGTGATTATCGCTATGTCGCAAAGATTGCGACGACCGAAGCGATTGGCACGGATCGTGGCCACGCGATCGTCGCAGCCATGATCGAGGCTTTGAGATCCCGTGGCATTTTGTTGCCTGCGCCGACAATTTTGGAGCGCATCGGCTTGGCGGCACGCGCTCGCGCCCGAAAGCAGGCTCACACGAACCTTATAGAGGGATTGGAACAACAAAGGATCGCCGCACTGCAGGCGTTGATAGCAGTCAGAAACGATAGAGACCGCACGCAGCTTGCCTGGTTGCGTGACTGGCCAGAGGCGCCAACGCAGAAGAACCTGGTTGGCGTCGTCGAGCGCTTGCAATTCATCCGCAGCTTGGGCGTCGGTCCGGATCGCGAGCAACGGATTCATCGCGCGCGTTACAGGGCGATCGCCAAGGAAACGTCCATTCTCAGCGCTCAGCATCTTTCGCGGTTCGACACGCCGCGCCGACTGGCGACTCTGGTCGTATTCGCTCGAGAGATGGAAGCGATCCTCACCGACGCGGCGCTGGTCATGTTCGACAAGATGCTTGGCGGTGTCTACCGTCGCGCCGAACGCGCCTACAGAGAAAATGTTGTCCATCGAGCGAAAGCGCTCGATGCTTCGGCGCGAGCGCTTCTTCATATGGCGAAAGCCATGTTGGCCGCGAAGGAATCGGGAGAGGACCAAGACGCGGCTGTCGAACGCTCGCTCGGCTGGGAACGCTTGAAAGCGCTCGTCGCGGAAACAGAAATTGTCGTCACCAACACGCGCGAAGATAATCTGACCGAAATCGTCGAAAGATATCCGACGGTGCGCCGGATGATACCGGTCCTGCTCAACGCATTTGTGTTCCGCTCATGGAAGCCAAATGACTCATTGCTCGACGCGCTCGATCTGTTGCGCGGACTTTATGCGGCGCGGCCGAGACAACTCTCGCAGCGCCCGCCCACAGCGTTTCTGAAAGCGACGTGGCGCAAGCTCGTTGGACGAGGATCTGCGTTTGATCGTCGGGCCTATGAGGTCGCAGTCATGATGACGTTACGCGACAGTTTGCGGTCCGGGGATATCTGGGTCGAGGGCAGCCGCGCGTTCCGCGCTTTCGGCGATTTTCTTCTGCCGCCAGAGGCTTTTGTCACACGACGACTAGAGGGCGAATTGGGGCTTGCCGTCCCGGATCGCTTCGAGGATTGGCGCACTGAGCGAACGGCCTTGCTTGAATCGCGGCTCAATGAAATTGATGCGCTTGCGTCGGCAGGCAAACTTGTCGAAGCGGCCATAACCGCAGAAGGATTATCGATCAGTCCCATTCGCAAAGACGAGAACGATGAAGTAGACGATGTCGCGCGGCGGCTCTATGGCATGTTGCCGCGCCTGCGCATCACCGAGCTTCTCGCCGAGGTCAATGGTTGGACAGGATTTGCCCAGCGCTTCGGTCATCTGCGAACCGGCGCGCCGCCCGAGGAGAGCGTCGGGCTGATGACCGCATTACTCGCGGACGCCACCAATCTCGGCCTCACCCGAATGGCGCGCAGCTCCAAAATATTTAGCCATTCGAAATTGCTCTGGATCGCCGAATGGCATGTTCGCGATGAAACCTATCAGGCGGCGCTCGCGTGTCTGATCGAAGCGATCCACGCGCAGCCCTTCACAAGGGTCTGGGGCGACGGCGGCACGTCATCGTTGGATGGACAATTTTTCAAGGCAGGCGGGCATGGCGAGGCGCGCGCCGACCACAACGCCAAATATGGCTCGGAGCCGGGCGTCAAGTTTTATACGCACATCTCCGATCGCTATGCGCCGTTTTACACCAAGGTCATCGCCGCCAATGCCAGCGAGGCCGCGCACATTCTGGACGGGTTGCTTCATCACGAATGCTCGCTGGACATCCGCGAGCACTATACGGACACGGCGGGCGCCGTCGATCACGTGTTCGGTCTCTGCCATCTCACGGGATTTCGATTTGCGCCGCGCATTCGCGATCTTGCCGATCGCCGGCTCTATGTCGCTGATGCTCGCGCCACATATAAATCACTCGACCCGATGATCGGCGGCGCTATCGACTTCCGCATCATCGGCGAAAATTGGGATGAGACGTTGCGCCTCGCGGCGTCAATCAAAGCTGGAACGGTTGCGCCGTCGATCCTAATGCGTCGGCTCGCCGCTTACCCCAAACAGAATGCGCTGGCGAAGACGCTTCGGGAGATCGGGCGGCTCGAACGCACCCTCTTCACCCTCGACTGGATCAGCGACCCGGCTCTGAGGCGGCGAACAAACGCTGGGCTCAACAAGGGTGAGGCCCGCAACGCGCTCTCCAGGGCGGTGTTCTTTCATCGTCTTGGCGAGATCCGCGACCGGACCTTCGAAAATCAGCGCTACCGAGCCTCTGGCCTCAATCTGGTCGTCTCGGCCGTCATCCTTTGGAATACGGTCTATCTCAGCCACGCCGTTGCCGAGCTGCGCTCCAGCGGAGAACGCGTCCGTGACGATTTGCTCGCTCATATCGCGCCGCTCGGCTGGGAGCACATCACCTTCAACGGGGACTATGTTTGGCCGACCGAGCCACTCCAAAATGCTTTCCGGCCCCTCAGAAACCCCCGCTCTGAGCTACTCGATGCGGCTTAGAGTACAATTTTGGGAAGATTCTGCGCTGACCCCAACAAGTGAGAGAGAACGCAGCTTTTGCGAAGGCGCCCGCCTGTCCGGCAATCGGTCCTTTGCCGGTTGATTAGCGGTCTGTCTGGAAACGATGCTCGATAATATCCCTTTTGCACGGGTCTCAACCGATAGCCGGTCGTCGCCGCGCCGTCGCCGAAGCGCGAAAGATATCGCGCGCATCAAGGCGACGCACGCCGTACCGCGAGCACGTCGACCGCCTCGAAGTTCGCAAGGATCGCAAGCGCGTATACCGCCCTTGCCGAGAGCCGCACGAAACCCACTTAAATTTATCGGTCCCTGGCCTACCCGTCTGGACTTTGGGCCAGCGCAGAAGGCGTCCGGCGTCATGAAATTGCAACACTATATCGGCGGCCTGGAAGGGTTGCCGGAGCCCCTAACGCTGGATCGGCGGGTCTTTGCCGAGGAGTGGGAGAGGCGAATATTCGGCATCCATGTTGCGATGATGGGTCTGTCGGGCCATCTCGGCTCGTCCGCGCCGGCCTATGCGATCGCCGACGTGCCGACCACCTTCCGAGACATGTGGACATGGGCGGATCTGCGCGCCGGCGCCGAGGCGATGGATCCGTTCGACTACTTCAAATTCCGTTATTACGAGAAGTGGCTCGGCGGCATTACCGCATTCCTTGTCGATAAGGGATACCTGCGCGAGGACGAATTAGCGTCGCGGACTACAGAACTGCGTGGCGAAGCGGCCAGGCCGGACGTCGCCCGGCTAGGGGGCGCCGATCGGGGTGGAGCCATTGACGAGCAGATCATGGCATATCTGCGCAACGGCGATACCCCGCGGCGCGACGTCGCGCATCCGAAGTTCGCCGTCGGGCGACGGGTCCGGATCACAAATGTTCCAGCCGGCGCGCACACTCGGCTGCCCGGTTACCTGCGGGGGCGGAGCGGTACGGTGGCGCAGGTGCTCGAAGGCGACTACGCCTACTTCTGGCACACTGGCGACGGCATCGGCGATCCCATGCCGGTCTACATCGTCGAGTTCACACCGGCCGAACTGTGGGGTCCGAGCGCGGAACCCGGCGCGCAGACGCTTTACGCCGAACTGTTCGAGGCATACCTGGAGGAGCCCGCATGAGCGGCCAGTTCGCGTATCCGGAGGACCGCGAGCAGTCTAGCGCGGCCAAAGTCGCCGCGCTGGAATCGCTTCTGATTGAAAAGGGCGTCATCACACCCGAGACCGTAGATAAAGTGCTGGCCTACTTCGAATCGGAGATGACGCCTCTCAATGGCAAGAAGATCGTCGTGCGAGCATGGACCGACGCCGGCTTCTTGGCCCGGCTGCTCGCCGACACCCCGGCCGCGATCGCCGAACTCGACCTGCCCGAGGGAATGGCCGGCGCCGAGGGCGAGCACCTTCGGGCGGTCGCCAACGCGCCCGGGGTGCACAACCTGATCATCTGCTCGCTTTGTTCGTGCTTCCCATGGCCGGTGCTGGGGTTGCCGCCGTACTGGTACAAGGATCCGGTGTTTCGCGCGCGCGCGGCCCGCGAGCCGAGGAAGGTGCTCGCCGAGGTCGGCGTCCACCTGCCCAAGGACACCGAGATCAAGGTGTGGGACAGCAGCGGGACGGCGCGGTGGTTCGTGATTCCCGAAAGGCCAGCCGCGACAGAAGATTTCACCGAGGCACAGTTGATGGACCTGGTGACGACCGAGTCGATGATGGGCGTCGCTCTGGCCGGAGCGCGGTCATGAGACTGCACGGATCCTGCACCACTGATCAGGGAGCGCCGCGGTTCGACTACGAGTGGCAGCGACGCGCATTCGGCCTGGCCGTCGCGTTGTCGGAATTCGGCCACTACCGCTGGGAGGACTTCCAGCACGCCCTTATCGAGACGATCGGGCGCTGGGAACGCGCGCCGGAATCCGAGCGCGGCGATTGGGAATACTACGACCATTGGGTCGTCGCGCTTCAGAAGGTGATCGACGAGCGCGGATTGCTGACGACGACAACGGCATCGGCCCCCAACCGCCATCACTGACGCTAGCTGGATCGGTCCCTTCTCCAGCGGCTGCCTTGTAACAGGGACGGCCATGATTTCGCTTTTCGCTCGAGTTTGCCCGCGTGATACTTCATCCAGCCAATCGTCGTCATTGTTAGCAACGCGGCGGGCTTTGTCACGTTGGTGAGTTTCACTTGTCACTTGCGCCGGTTCGCTGCCAGCCTTCGCGCACGAAAACAAAGGCTCGCCGATGCCGATAGAGCCAAGACGTTTTCGAAATTGGCCCTATTTCGCCAATGACAATGCTATCTATTTTGGTGGCGCGACGTTGACCTTTGTCATTACCGAATTGGCGATGAAGCATTCGCGATGCGCTTTGTCGTGCAGCCAATCGAGATCGGCTTGCGTGGGC